>JAAYYW010000304.1 GCA_012515195.1 Leptolinea sp. | reverse complement strand
TCAGACTTCGTGTGCTCAACTGAACATATTCAAGCAAAGGAAACCACATAGCGGCACTCAAACCCAATGCCAGCAATCCTGATCCAATAATCATGGATGCGTGATGGATTCTTCTAAAAATATCGAGTTCATTTCGGTTAATGCACACATAATAGATAACATAGACAGCCCAGATGATGCCTGCATAAACGGAGAAACGTAGATCTGCCAGCATCATCAGACCGAGAAATAATCCCTGTAAAACCAGCATATTCCAAAGTTTGCCGGACCAGTTAGTAGAGACTACAAGTAGCCAGGGAAACCATGCCGAAGCGCATACCCAGGTGAAATGACCGGCAACAACGTGTGCATATCCGGCAGGCAGGAATCCGAATGATAACCCTCCAAACAGTGCTACGCCTTCTGACAATCCCAAACGGCGCAGCAAATAGAAAAAACCAACACATCCGAGAATGATATGTACAGCCATTACAATATTAATACCAAGAGATAGTGGAAATAACAGGGATATCCATGCTGGAGGATACCAGAGAGATGATAGAGGATTAGCTGCGAATGGATACCCACTTAGGATCAGTGGCGACCACAATGGAACTCCTTCACCTGCTGCGATTGATCGTTGAATCAATAACAGGTTGGGAAAATGACTAATCAAAATATCCGATGTGTTTGTCCCGGCTGTTACGATGAATTTATCCCAGGCTAAAAGAATGGGAAGCGCAGGGAAAACGAGCAGCCATTGATAATATCGATGGGTCATGGCAGGAGGTCCCGAACGTCATACACTTTGACTTCATTAGATTCAAATGCAGGCTCTTGACCTTTCAAAATGGCTGGGGAACCGAGTTCTTTTTCGTTTGCTCCATACATGACCCACTCCACCTGATTTTCTTGTATTATGGAAAGCTCGGATTCCAATCCGATCATATCCTTGTCTTCATAGAATATTTCAACTGTGTTTAATGCTTTTTCAGCATTTACTGTTTCGAATGGGTGCCCGTAAACTATACGCAATCTGCTTAATGATGGAATCAACAGCCCGGTCTCGCCGGATGCCATTGTTAAGTGTCTTCCATCTCCTTGCTGGGACAACCATAAAATGACATCCTTTTCCCCTTTTTTGTAATAATACATGTCATTGTGTGTAGCTATAGCCATGGTGGTCATCACCACGAGCAAAATGGGTGTAATGAGTACCAGCGATGTACAAATTGTTTGCATTTTCGCTATGGATATGCGGATTTTTTTGGCTGCAAAAGGAAGAGCAAGTAAACCCAATACCGTGAATGGGATACTTAATCCGATCATAAATCTGCGTTGCAAATTAAAGGGAATAAGTGTAAAAACCAGCCCTAAAATAACCCAGACAACAAGATGCCGGACAGTCCGTAATTTCCGCAATCGAAAGATCTCTTTCCAGCTGACTACTATTAAACCTATCCAGGGGGAAAAAGTAAGAAAGACATCCCATGCAGCAGGAGAAGGGGTTAGATTCTGCGCCGTCCAGGCGGCTAATTGTGGCGTTGAGTGAACAGCCCAGTATTGGTATACGCAATATGGAACACCTGAAATGACAAAAAAAATAACTGGCCAAATCGAGGTATTTATCCCATCAGCCTTTTCCCATATCCAGCTTCCAGCCAGAATACTGGCTGTTAATATGAAACCAAAGGGAGATAATACCGACAATCCAATCCCAGTCAAAATAAGGATTAAGCTTGTCCAATTCCTTATTCCAGTATTCGGAATAAGTATTATTACTGTCATTAAGCACAAAGCCAGTGGGAAGTGTGGATTTGCCAATCCCGAAAGGAAGGGGAATGCTTCTGATATCCAAAAATCAGCGCCAAATTTTCCAAAGGGCAGCATCACCCATCCCAATCCCCCTCCGAATGCTGCCAGGATTGTCCCGAGACTCGCCGTATTTTGATTTTCAGAGAATACACTGGATGTCAATCTCACAATAGACAAAACCAAAAGGAAATACGAGACCAACCGGAGTAGAGTGAATCCAACTGCCTGATCCACTCCCAAAAGACGTAAACTATGTCCAGCCGCGATGTAGAATGGATAAAGTAACCGGCCTTCGCCAGCCAAGGGGGTGTATGGTAATGTAAATAACCACTCTCCGCTCTTTCCTATCTGCATTTTTGCCAGATAAGTATATCCATCGATTGGATTGAAGACCACTCCGCTGTATGAAAGTGCCGCATCCTGATTGAGAAAACCTGTTATAGATGGGAGAGAGCATGCCATGAGCAGAAGTGCAAAGAGTAGATAAAAGTTCCTGTTCTTCATGGTAAGATAATTCTATCTCCAACTGGCCGTTCTTGCTTCGCATATACCCGAACCAAACAGGATTCCATAGCGTATGAACCTTGCATTCCAACTTTCCAGGCTTCAAAAAATGGATTCAGAATTGGATCAGATTACCATCCGTAAAAATGAAATTGTCCGCCTGATCCAGGACGAGACAATTGTAAACGAAGTAAAAGAACGGTTAAACGAAAAACAAAGTGAGTTGGACAACAACCAAAAAGTGCTGAAAAAAATTGAGGAAAAGAATAATCAACTTCAACTGAAATTGCAGGAAGATGAACACGCCTTATACGGTGGAAAGATCAAACTTCCGCGCGAATTACAGGATTTACAAAACGAGATATCATCACTAAAAAAACAAACTGCCTCTCAAGATGAAGACCAGTTAAATACTATGATGACAATCGAAGATCTTGAAAATGAAAAATCACTCATACAAAGAGATCTGGTTGCAGCAGAATCTGTTTTTGCAACTAAAGTGGCCGGTCTTAAAGGTGAATTGTCATCACTGGAAAAGAAGAAAGAAAATCTCCTGGCTGAAAGGGATGCGGCTATTCAGAATGTGGATGCAGCTTCACTGGAAAGATATGAAACCCTCCGTAAAGCCAAAAGAGGACTGGCCGTGGCTGTGGTAGTCGATCAGGCATGCACAGCATGTGGAGCTACGTTAACTCCGGCAGATTGGCAGGCCGCCCGTTCTCCGCAACGGTTGGTCACGTGTTCCTCTTGCGGTCGTATTTTATACGCTGGATGATTTGATCGAAAGCACAGAAAAAGCAGAAGGGTTATGAAATCCTTCTGCTTCTTTGATTAACTTACTCAATTGTCAAACAAAACTGATTGCCGTCTGGGGGTCAAAGACCAGAAACCAGGGAAACAAGTACTGATTCAAGCACTGAAAGTAGAATGATCAGAACTATCGGGGAGAAATCAAGCCCGGCAATGGAAGGCATTACCCGCCGGATTGGACTTAACAAAGGCTCGACCAGCCGATCAAAGAACGCCCGGATAGAATTATTGGGCGAAAGAAAATAAGACATGAAAACGTCAATAATCACAATAAATGAAAGTACTTCAAAAAATATCTGAAATGATCTGGCAAGTATTAATCCCATTATTCCTCAATTCGTCGGTTTGGGTGGACGCAGTCCCATAATTGCTGTTCCAACCCGAATATAGGTTGCGCCTTCCTGAATTGCAGTCTCAAAATCGCTACTTGTTCCCATGGAAAGCTCTGTCCACGTTTGTAATGGGAATTGTACTGCAAAGTAGTCACGTAAGTCTCGTAATTTCTTGAAATAGGGTCTCACAGCCTCCCTGTCCAGGGATAATGGCGGCATGGTCATCAAACCGGATATGACCAATGATCCATAACTGGCTATTTCATTTACCAATGGCAAAAGATCAGCCCAGGCTGTCTGATCCCACGCCGGGAATCCATTCTTGGAATCCTCGCCGCTTACATTCATCTCCAGTAGTATTGGAAGCTTTTTTCCGCTTGCGTTTAATTCTCGGTCCAACTTTTCCGCGATTGATACTCTGTCAATGGAATGCATATATTGAAATTCATTGGAAACGATCTTTGCTTTTCGGCTCTGCAGGTGTCCGATCATGTGAAGTTGAATACCCGAAAGGCTCCGTAATGCTTCAAGCTTTCCAGCAGTCTCCTCTGGATAGTTTTCACCGAACAGACGGGCGCCGGCTGCGTAGGCTCTCGCCATTTTCTCTGATGGTTGTCCCTTTGTTACTACTATTAACTTCACCGAATGTTCGGATCTGCCGCAGTGTGCCGCGCTCGCAGTTACCTGATCCATAATCCGGATGTATTTTTGCTCTACAGATTCAGTGCTCTCCGTCATCCGTTTCCCTTTCCTTCAAGGCCAGAATCGCTCCAAACCTTCCTGTCAATCCATTCTCGGCCCTATGAGAAAACCATTCATCTGTATGGCATGCCGTGCATATTTCCGCGATTTCTATCTTTGTCACACCGCTTTGTGCCAGAATGAGTCGGTTAGCTTCCCATAGGTTAAGAAACATTTTCCCATTTTCATGGACCAATATTTCCCGTAGATCGTCAAAACAGATCTCAGCCTGTTCGAGAACATCCTGTTTTACCTCATAATGGTCCGGTCCAATGGATGGGCCAATTCCTGCCAAAATATCACCGGGCTCTGACCCATATTCCACCTTCATTCTGACAATACAATCTTCCGCGATCCGATTTAGTGTTCCAATCCGACCGGCATGCGCGATACCAACCACATTCTTTTTCGGGTCATAGAAAAAGAGAGGAACACAATCTGCAAACCGCATAAAGAGAGTAATCCCAGGCATATTGGTAAAGATGGCATCAGCCTTTTCGTGTTCTGCCGTCAAAGGACGCGGCCGGTCTGTGCATATGATCCTGTTTCCATGAACCTGCCAAACATCGAATAAAGTTTCAACGGGAAGATCAAAGCAGGAAAAAATTCGTCTCCGGTTTTCCACTATATTTTCCCGCGAATCACCACTTAACCCACCCAGGTTCAACGAGCTCCAGGGATCTGGACTAACCCCTCCCAACCGGGAAAATATTCCTTGATGTACTGGATGTTGTCTCAATGCTTCAAATTGATAAAAAGATAACCCCTTTATCTCTTGTTTGATCATGAGATTTCTTCATCTGATTGCGCTATTTGATCCGTAATAATTAGTTTAGAGTTTAGGAAAGTTCTGGTTTCTCGCATCGATTCTTCCAATAACGGGAATAGAAAAGCAGCAGTGGTTACACCAAACAGTACTCCGGTTATTACCCGCAACGTAGGAGTGCTTTCTCTCATCGGGATCCATTCTGGTAATCCTCCTGCAAGACCAGGTAATTGAGAAAACCCATCCAG
>JAAYYW010000303.1 GCA_012515195.1 Leptolinea sp. | reverse complement strand
GATTACGATTTCTTCTTTATTCACATCAAGAAGACTGATTCATATGGGGAGGATGGCAATTTCGATGGAAAGGTAAAGATCATCGAAGGTGTCGATGCTGCCCTGCCGGAGCTATTGGCATTAAAACCAGACGTCTTGATCATCACTGGCGACCACAGCACTCCAGCCAAGTTGAAGACCCACTCATGGCATCCGGTTCCGTATGTCCTCTGGGCTCCCGCTTCAGTTCGCCCGGATATGGAAACTCAGTTCGGTGAACGTGCCTGCATGCGCGGTGGATTGGGTGTTTTCCCGGCTCTGGACAATATGCCCTTTGCCCTGGCACACGCACTTCGCTTGAATAAATTTGGCGCGTAACTCCAAACAATCATAAATAAAAATGACGGCTCTCGCCGTCATTTTTATTTAATCTTTTCGAGAGTAATGTCTTCCCAGAATTCCCATGATCAAACCACCGGTAAACATCAGGATGCCCATTAGTATGAATGCATCCTGCCAGAACGTTAATGGGAATAAACGAATAAGAGTATCTGAGAATTGGAAAAGCCAGGTATCTCCACTAAAAAAGATCCGGTGAAACCCGGTGAATAAAGCATTAAAACTAACCAGTACGCCAAACAAAACAACCAGTATTAATCCAACAGCCGCCCATCCTCCCCGGCTGACAGCCAGCCAGAAAACAGATAACCATCCCTCCCGCATGGATAGAACACCCAGCCCAAGGATCACTATTCCAATTAGCGGCCAAGCGATCAACATTACCTGCACCAGGTTCTTAACATCCAGCATGTGGCTGAGTTCACGTTCATTGAATAACGGAATATTCCCGTCCAGTTTATGCTGAGCCAGATATTCAATCCCCGCTCCATTGGTCAGGTAATCCACAGAGATACGACTCCATTTCAAACGTTCTTCCAGGGTAAATCCGTAGGGATCAGCCGGGAAACCGGGACGCATGTATTCCAATTGTGTAAAGACCGGGAACAACAACATCCGAATGGATGTCATCAAAAGAAAGATAGGTATTAGTACTGTTATAAAAAACGCGGCAGTTTTTAGTGGCTTTGACATTATTGAAGCTGCTCCATATCCCCTGCCAGCAAGAATTTCAGGATCATATCATTGGTCAATCCTTCGATCGGGGCAAGATCATCGGTAAACACCCGGGCTGCCGGTGGATCTTGTTGAAGGCTGGCAAGGGTTACATTCATCGTTTCCAATAATAAAGCCGGTGTGTCAGCAGCAGACAGGAGGGAATCAAAATTCGCCGCGAGGTTGCCGGCATTGGTCGGTTGAACGGTGGCAAAAAGAATGGAATTGAAAGTCCCCGGAAGATCCATCACATGGATGGACGCGAATTCCAGCCGGATGGTTGATGCCAACGAATTGATCAACCGGCGGTCATCTGGCGCGCGGCCAATATTTATGACCATCACCCCATCATCTGTTAGACTGTCTCGTACGGTTTGAAAAAATTCACGAGTGGTCAGATGCCAGGGGATATAGGGCGGCCGGTAGGCATCCACGCTGACCACCTGGTATTTCCGGCCGGTATGCTGCAACCCCCAGCGTCCATCCTGCACGATTACATTCAGATTAGGCAGATCCATCCCAAAGAATTTGTAACCAGTATCCACGATTGCGGGGTCGATTTCAATACCATCAATGGAAATATTTGGGTAAACAGCTGAAGCCTGCCTCGCGGTTGTCCCTGCGGCCAATCCAACGATGGCAAGGCTGGTTACATCTGAAATTTTGACAGGGGCGGGGTTGAAAAAGGGAGCAACCAGAACTTGCTCCCAGGGGCCGGCATAATTCATAATCTCCGGGTGATACATGGAATGCACCCCCTGTCCCTCATTCAAGCGCAGCATGTGATAACCATCCTGCTCCAGTACCTGGATGTAATTGTAGGCTGATTCAGTTTCAAATATCATACCGGCACTGTTCTTGTCTCCCCCAATGTTAACTGAAAAGAAAAGTGCTATTATAACCACCGGCATCCAAATATATTTAAGCAGTGATCTCCATCTTTCTGCCATTTTCAAGCCAACCAGGGCGCAACCAAGTAGAACAAAGCCATGGATGAGGAATGTGCGAAACGTCCCTACCAGGGGTATAAGCAGCAAAACCGGGATAAATGTCCCAATAAATGAGCCCAACGTAGAAATGGCGTATATCCTCCCAGACACACTTCCGGCTGACTGGTTGTCTTTTATGGCCAACCGAATGGCAAAGGGAGAGGACATTCCCATAAGAATAATGGGAACAATAAAAAGGATCATTACCGCCGTAAACGAACCGAAAAGAACACCCATTTCAAGTGAATCAAAAGCATTTGCAGCCCACCTTAATACTGGCCTTGAAATTGCCGGGACAAGCGCGATGCTAAACCCGGCCCAGGCAAGAATGCGGTAGAGAGTCCCATAACGTGGTGACCGGTCAGCCCAATTTCCACCGACAAAATTGCCAACCGTAAGATAAATCAAGATTAACCCAATGATGCTGGCCCATACAAGATTGCTCGAACCGAAATAATTTCCCATCAGGCGGGAGGCCGCCATTTCAGCCGCCAGACTGGTTAAGCCCGAAATGAACACAGTGAAGTACAGGTAGTTTTTCATGATCAGCTTTGCATTCCTGTTAAAATGATGATGACTTTCTATTAATTCCCGTGTAGAATTTTAACAGCTTTGAGAAGAATATACCTGTCCCGATCCTTCAAAAAGGAGACATATGTTTGTAATAAGCGTAGATCAAATCCGAAGCCTGGAAAAAAAGGCTAACAGCCTGGGTTACTCGTATGGAAAAATGATGGAAGCAGCCGGAACCGGAATCGCCGAATTCATCGATGCTCGTTTTTACGAAGAGTTCGAGGAAGAGGAAGAGCGCTCTATAGTGGGATTGGTCGGTTCCGGAAACAATGGTGGCGACACTCTGATCGCCCTGCGGCTCCTTCAACAAAAGGAATGGAACACGTGCGCGTATCTCATAAAAACCCGTCCGGAAAATGATCCCCTCATTGGTGCCTATCTTGAAGCCGGCGGGACTATTGTATTGGCGGAGGAAGACCAGCGTTACGCGACATTAAAGAAATTATGTGGAAAAACGCAGCTCTTGCTGGATGGTATCCTGGGAACCGGGATTCATCTTCCGCTTGATGACAGTATCCG
>JAAYYW010000302.1 GCA_012515195.1 Leptolinea sp. | reverse complement strand
CAAAAAGTGGAAGAGATGGGACAGCGTTCTGAACAAATTGGTATGATCGTTGAGACCATTGAAGACATTGCCAGCCAGACGAACTTACTGGCGCTGAATGCCGCCATTGAAGCAGCGCGGGCGGGTGAGCATGGAAAAGGCTTTGCGGTTGTGGCCGACGAAGTTCGCAAGCTGGCGGAACGTTCTGCGAATGCCACACGCGAGATCGCGGACTTGATCAAAGGCATCCAGCAGACGGTCAACGAAGCCGTGAGCGCCATGGAAGAAGGATCGCTGGAAGTAGAGAAGGGTGTCGAAAAAGGATCTCAGGCGAGCGAAGCGCTGGAGAGTATCTTGAAGGCCGTGGAAGACGTAGCAAATCAGACGGAACAGGCGGCCAACGCCATGGATGAAATGAATATTTCAGCCAACGACCTGGTGGCAGCCATGGACTCTGTTTCGGCAGTTGTAGAAGAAAACTCGGCCGCGACAGAGGAAATGGCAGCCGGTTCGCATGAGGTGACGCACGCCATTGAGAATATAGCCAGTGTGAGCGAAGAGAACAGCGCGGCGATCGAAGAAGTGAGCGCGTCAACGGAAGAGATGAGCGCCCAGGTAGAGGAAGTAACCGCCTCTGCGCAATCTCTGGCAGATATGGCGCTGCAATTGAAAAAAGCTGTTTCAGAATTCCGGTTGTAATGCCGGTTTATTGGTGGATGGAGTTAAGTCTACCCTGTGATATTTGGTTTGGATTTGCTGTGATGTACTTACACAATAAGTACATCACAGTTTTTTTGCCGCACGATTACTCAAGCCTCGGTTTTTTCGCCAGCAGGAAACAATTTCATCAGACCTAACGACATCCAGAGGGATTGATTTAACTGAACTTTTACAGTCAAGCGCCAATCATGTCGTTAATATAATGATGATGGCGGATTACCCTTTATTTACGGAAGCAGATCATATTTGTGAGTGATTGCGTCAGGTGGCGGGTTAAGTATCACTCCTCGTATGAAATTCCCGAAGCTTCAAATTCAGAGATGTTCGCGGGTAGTGTGAGAAGTCCGGCAACTTCCAGGGCAGGTCACCATACGCGCGGGCAGGCCCATCCCACAGTGAATTTGAATGGGAAGGCGAAGGTTGGTGGGTAATGAAAAAAACCCTCATGAACAAACAAGAAATGCCAAATCACGCGGAAAAATTTCAACAAACTGAAATTTTTCGCAATCTCATATTTGAGAATATTCGTGAAGCCATTGTTGTGATCCAGAATGGCGTCATGGTTTTGTGTAATTCGAAAATGATGGAGTTGACTGGCTATACAGAAGAAGAACTGCTATCCACTCCTTTTCCAGAATTCATTCATCCAGATGACCGGCAGATGGTTATTGACCGGCATAAGAAACGACTGCAAGGTCAAAGTACCGAGAATTTGTACATGTTCAGGCTGTTGCGTAAAGATAGGCGCATCCTGTGGATGGAGATCAATACCCTGTTGATCCAATGGGAAAACGCGCCGGCAACAATGAGCTTCATGGCAGACGTTACCCGCCGCCGGCATACAGAAAAAGCGCTGGAAAAAAGCGAAACGCTGTACCGGTCGATCCTCAATGCCTCGCCCGATAACATCACCATAACCAATCTCAAAGGCCGGATCCGGGTGGCTTCTCCCGTCGCCTGCCGGATGTTCGGTTACAAAAGCCAGGAAGATTTTCAAGACCGGTCAATATTGGATTTTCTTGCGCCGGAAGATAGGACGCGTGCCGAAGCAGATATTAGGCAGTTGCTGGAGAACAGCTTCAAAGGACCGGTCGAGTATCACGCGCTGCGATCGGATGGCAGTCAGATCATTATAGAAACCAATGCCGAGATCATAAAGAACGAGAACGGCAATTCAATGGGGATCGTTTTTATCATCCGCGACATAACCGAACGCAAGCAGACCACGGAAAAGATCCGCAAATGGGCTGATGTGTTCATGCACGCCGATTGGGGACTGACGGTTGAAAGCGCGGACGGAACTCGCTACGAACTGATGAACCCGGCCTTCGCCCAAATGCACGGATATACACTCGAAGAAATGAGTGGTCTGTCCATTAAGGATGTGATCGCTCCTGAAGCCAGGGAAGAATTATCAAACACAATACAATCCATTCACGATTCCGGCCGGCGGGTCTTTGAATCCACACACGTCCGCAAAGACGGAACGGTCTTCCCGGTGCTGATCGATGCCACTGCCATCAAGGATGAGAACGGCCATGTTCTTTATCGTGCGGTTAATGTCCAAGATATTACGGAACGCAAACGGTCTGAAGAAGAATTGAATATTGAGCAGGTTCTCATCAACAACCTGATGAACAGCCTGCCGGACAAGATCTACTTCAAGGATCTGGAAAGCCGATTTATCCGGATTAACAACGCGACCGCCCGATT
>JAAYYW010000301.1 GCA_012515195.1 Leptolinea sp. | reverse complement strand
TGCCTCCGGTATCCGGTACGATCTTGTAATGGAAGATGAAGAATATGGCATGTTGTATCTGAAAGAGATTGTGGAACACCACGTATCCGGGCAGATGAAAGTCGCCCCTGAACATAGTGAAGACCATATTCTTTCCCGTATGGGGAAACCCGGCCGACAGAGTCTGATGAAATTCAAGCAGGCGTTTGATACATTAACAGCTAAAGCCGGAAAAAAGCAGTACCTTACATATTACTTAATTGCCGCACATCCGGGTTGCACCGAAGGGGATATGCGCCAATTGAAACGCTTCGCCAACCGGGAATTGCACATACACCCCGAACAAGTGCAAATATTCACCCCGACACCATCAACCTATTCTAGCCTGATGTATTACACCGGTATTGATCCATTTTCCATGGAACCGATTTTTGTTGAAACAGAGCTCTCACGCAAGGAATACCAGAAAAACATTGTGGTGGAAACAACTGCCACCGGGAAGTCTTTTAAAAACTTGTCCCGTATCAGAAAGCCAGTAAAACCATGAGCTATCGACTGTTTGCCGTTACCGCACCCGGCCTGGAACCCCTCGTTATGACTGAACTGGCTAACCTGGGTTTATCCGCGCAGAAACCAACCTCCTTTTCATTAAGTGGTGAACCGGTTGAAGAGACCGGTGGTGTGGAATTTGAAGCCAGTCGAACTGACCTGTATCGGGCAAATTTATGGTTGCGCACGGCGAACCGAATTATTTACCGGCTCGGCGAGTTCCGCGCAGTCTCCTTCCCGGAATTACGAAAAAAAGCAGCCCGCCTTCCATGGGAAACAGTTTTATCCCCGGGGCAGCCTGTTGCCATCCGGGTTACCTGTCGAAAATCGCGGTTATACCATTCTGATGGAGTGGCTGAACGAGTAGCCGGGGCCATCCAGGACGCGTTAAAACAACCTGTTCCGCTCAAGAAATTTGATGAGAGCAGCTTGCCCTTACCGCAATTGATCATCGTCCGTTTTTCTCATGACGAATGTGTGATTAGCGTCGATACATCCGGCGCGCTTCTGCACCGCCGGGGTTACCGGTTGGAAACAGCCAAAGCGCCGCTACGGGAATCCCTTGCAGCCGGGATGCTGCTCGCATCCGGTTGGGATAGGCAATCTCCGCTGGTCGATCCATTTTGCGGGTCCGGAACCATCCCAATCGAAGCAGCCATGATGGCAAGAAAAATTGCGCCTGGTAAAAACCGACAATTTGCTTTTATGGATTGGCCTGGATTCAATAAAAAGAACTGGGAAAAAGTGCTTCAACAGGCCACTTCACACGAAATTAGACATTCACCCGTTATCCAGGCATCAGACCGTGATGCGGGAGCAATAAGAATAGCGAAGGAGAACGCCGATCGCGCAGGGGTGCTTAATTCCATCCAATTTGAATGCCTGGCAATTTCCGCGGTACAACCTGCCGGACTTTCGGGCTGGATCGTAACAAATCCCCCGTATGGCGTTCGGATTAGTCCAGGGCGGGATATGAGAGACCTTTACGCCCGCTTTGGTGATGTCCTCCGCGAAAAATATCCCGCGTGGCATACAGCGATCCTATCTTCCAGTGATGTTTTATACGGACAATTACGGTTACCTGCGCAAGATAAGATACAATTAATTAACGGTGGTATTCCCGTCAGTCTTTATCTTGGGCGGGTGGAATGATTGCAAGATTTTTTCCTAATGCCACTATTTTTCTTTACAAATCTGTAAGGGCATACTGTCTTTTCCATTGTAAAATAGACAGAGTAAGATAGTCTGTCTGTATCTCATTTTAGGAAGAAGGGGTTGAAATTGGCTACTTCTCGAACGCAACTTATGGTAGATCGTCTCAACCAGATGCAAGCATCCTCACCGGATATTGAAGCATCTGCCATTGTCAGCGTTGATGGTTTGACCATCGCTTCAGCGCTGCCGCATGGAGTAGAAGAGGACCGTGTTTCAGCCATGTCTGCCGCCATGCTTTCTTTGGGTGAACGAATATCCGGGGAATTGGGACGTGGAACACTGGAACAAATTTATATCAAAGGCGATCAGGGCAGTGTTATGCTAATGTCGGTCGGTAACGACGCTGTATTAACTGTTCTGGCTCGTGAACAGGCGAAATTAGGTTTAATCCTTCTTGATATCCGCCGCGCCGTTGAAGATCTCTCGAAATTGATTTAAGTCGAAGCCTATTATGGAACCTCTACCAAAAAGTGGTCTATATTATCCAAATAATTTAGCCCGCATAGCTTTTCTTGCGCTTGAAGATGTTATGGGGTCAAACGGGGTCAATGCGTTGCTTAGCCTCGCCAACAAACGGGAGTATATTGGCAACTACCCCCCCGATAACATGGAAAATCAAATAGACTTTTCTGACATTTCAACCGTTATTGGAACACTGGATGATATGTATGGTTTGCGGGGAAGCCGCGTACTGGCCATGAGAACCGGAATGGCTGTGTTCGATGAAACATTAAAAAACATCGGAGAAGCTGTTGATGTTAACGATGAGGGTTTTCTTGCCCTGCCCCTCATTGAGAAAATGCGGGTCGGTTTGTCATTCGTGGGCATTTCGTTGACCCAATCGACGAAAAATGTACCAATTATGAAAGAGGAAAGCGATCATTTCTCCTATGCTTTCCAACTTTGCCCTGTGTGTTGGGGACGAAAAACAACGGAACCTTCGTGCCACCTGTTGGCTGGAACACTGCGTGGTGGATTGAAATGGGTTACCCGCGGTCTCAATTTTAATGTGACCCAGGTAAAAGCTCATTCATGCGGTGACGATGTTTGTGAATTTGTAATACCATTCGAACCAGTATAAGAATTGCATTAGTACTTGAAAACGGCATAGATAAATAACATCTATGCCGTTTTTTTGCCTACCTGAGATAGATCAGGGGAAAATAGATAAAATAATAACACCTCAAATGAACAACAAGAAAGGTGGTCGTGTGAATTCTCCTATTCAATGGTTATTGGAAGGCCCGGCTTACATTCAGTACCGGACCCGGGTAGATCTACTTCAACAACCGGAGAATGACCCCGACGTTCAAGCCTCCCGGCTTGCGATGATCAGGCAACCTGAGGTTATCAGGTTGGTTGAATCCATTCAAAATTGGCCCGGAAAACCACTCTCGAGCCATAAATCAGCAAGCCAACCATTCCACACACTGAACTTTCTGACTGACCTCGGACTGAAACACACAGACGCAGGAATGCAAGTCGTTTGTGACAGAGTGATGGATTCGGCTTCTCTCGAAGGTCCGTTTCGATTACCCATAAATATTGGCCTATCACGCGGTGGAACCGGCCAGGATACCGCTGGCTGGGCACTTTGCGATGCCCCCAATCTCGTTTATGCCCTGGTCAAACTGGGATATGGGAACCACCCATCTGTACAAAAAGCTATAGCATATCTGCTTTCGATTGTGCAAGATTTTGGTTGGCCGTGCGTCGTTTCGAAGGAACTGGGATCATTCCACGGTCCTGGCCGCAGGGATGATCCCTGCCCCTACGCAAATCTGGTCATGTTGAAAGTTATTGGCTTGTTTCCCGACCTACATAATCATCCGGCTGCTGTGACCGGCATTCGAACTCTTCTGCAATTGTGGCACAATCGCCGCGAGTTACATCCTTACATTTTCTACATGGGAACAGATTTCTGTAAATTGAAAGCTCCACTTATTTGGTATGACATTTTGCATGTAATGGATGTGTTATCCGTCTTTGAACAGGCAAAAAAAGAGCGGGACTATCTGGATATGCTTTCCATAATCACATCCAAAGCCAGACCAGATGGAGGCTTTATGCCGGAATCTATTTACCTCCCCTACAAAGCGTGGGATTTCGGCCAGAAGAAACAACCCTCCCGCTGGTTGACGTTGTTGATCTATCGAATTATGTCACGATCTGACATCAAACCACATTAGCATGGAGGTATATGATGACCGCATTGGATGAGATTGCCTTTTCTCTTGGAATCCGCGATGAGGTTCCCAATCAGATCTTGGCCAAAAAACTGGCTTCTTCATCTGATTCCGAGGGTATCAGGGAGATCGCGGAGCATTTGTGGGATAAGAACACAAACATCCAGAACGATTGTATAAAAGTGCTGTATGAGGTTGGAGAGAACAGACCTGACCTGATCGAAGGGTATACGGAAGACTTCGTGAAATTATTGAAATCAAAGAATAACCGTATGGTATGGGGCGCCATGACCGCAATCGCCACAATCGCCCGGGGTAATCCCTCCCGTTTATCACCGTATATCCAGGACATCATAAATTCCACTCACTCGGGATCTGTCATAACCGTGGATAATGGAATCAAAGCTCTGGCGTATATTGCCACCGCTTCGGATGAAAACCATAGGGACGTGTTCCCGTTTCTGTTGGACCACTTGAAATCATGCCGCCCCAAAGAAGTTCCACAACATGCTGAAAGCACATGGCCGGCTGTTACTACCCGAAATAAAGATGACTTTATTAAGGTATTGATGAACCGCCTTGATGACCTTACACCTACCGGCATCTCAAGGGTGCGAAAAGTAATCAAACAAACTCAAGCGAGATTATAAGAAAACAGCCGGTTTCCCGGCTGTCTATTGTTCATTTCAGCATCCGGCGCATTTCCGGATGTCAACCACACGGTAAACGTGCGGTTTAATAGCCTTGAGCAGCTCTTTTTCCTCTATCCCTTCAATCCGGAATACCAATTGCGACGTTTTACTGTCTTCACCCATAAAGGAACCTAAAGACAGGATATTTCCGCCAATCTCAAAAATAGCCTGTGAGAATTTTGCCAGAATGCCAGGACCTTTATCCATTTCAACAGTCAACCGCAGGCCGGCTTCTCTCGCACCAAATACTTCAAGAAATACTTTAAAAATGTCTGTTTCAGTGATAATGCCAACGACTCGTTCACCGCGTACAACCGGCATGCCACCGATTTTGTTGTCAGACATAATTCGGGCAGCCTCTTCCAATGGCATATCCTCGGTGACCGTAAAAACCTCACGGGTCATGATCTTTTCAACCGGAAACGTACTCAGAAGCGATTTGATTTCCCAGACGCTCAGGGAAGTGGCCGCAGATGGTGATGCTTTAAGTAGATCCAGTTCAGTGACTATGCCAATCAGACTGCCAGACTGATCTACCACCGGCAGCCGGCGAATGTGCTCCTTGGACATCATATTAAGGGCTTCTTCGAGAGACGTTTTGGGACCAATTGTTATAACAGGGTGCTTCATTCGGGAACCTACAAACATGGCAGTCTCCTTGTTAATGATGAATGAAAGAGTGTTTCTAATGATGATACCTTCAGTTTATATGAATTTGATTTGATTTACCAGTAATTTTTCATAGTTGCCTTTTTCGTAAAGAAAGGCTGTCTTTACAACATTTTCATTTATAGATTACATATCCCCAGATTTTGGAAGAAAAAATCCTGTTATAATCGTGTGGAGAACCCATCCAGAAAAGGTCAGAAGATAATGAAAACGTTAAAAATAACTGGCATCATTGCCATAACTAGCATCATACTCGGGATGTTGTTGGCTGCCTGCAGCCCTGCTGCGCCAGCCACTCCCACCACCGACCCGGGAGCCGTATACACAATGGCAGCTGCTACTGTTCAGGCGCAGTTAACCCAGGCCGCACTGGCAAACCCGACCGCAGAACCTCCCACTGCCACACCGGAACCATCGCTCACACCTGAGCCGACAGCCGAACCCACGCAGGAAATGGCTCTACAACCAACCGCGCCGTTTGCCGCACTCGGACCAACCGTCCCGGCCAGCGGTTTGAACCCCAATCTCGCACCCACCCAATCGCAGGCTTCATCTGCTGGTTTCAAAGTAGGCGATTATGCTGAATTCCAATACAACCTCCCCGGTGATAATACCGTCTATGCGCCTGGTATCCCCTTCATGGGCGAAGTAGGTTTCAAAAATGTCGGATCTGTTACCTGGACGACTGATTACAAATTCGTCTTTGTTGGTGGAGCGCAGTTCTCCGGTATCACCACCGTACCTCTGTTAAAAGCGGTCAGCCCCGGGGAAAAAGCTATTTTCAATATTGCATTCAAATCCCCCAGTACACCAACCAAGGAATCTGACAATAAAGAGGGGTACCTTTCTTACTGGCGTCTTGTAAACCAATCAGGCGCGCCGGTTATCAATGGAGATATGTACTTTAAAATAATCGTTAAAAGGGAGTGATTTTTTCTCGATCACCTGTCAAAAAGGCGGCGGTTTTAACCGGCGCCTTTTTTTCTTGACGTACCCCCTTATGCATGGTATATTTATCGACGCGATGCGGGGTAGAGCAGAGGCAGCTCGTCGGGCTCATAACCCGGAGGTCAGTGGTTCGAATCCACTCCCCGCTACCTAAGAATGAGACACTCGAAAGAGTGTCTTTTTTTTGTGCCTTCGAATCCCATTTGCGAAGCACCTCCGAAGGAGGCGAAGGGATGATACCCCACAGGGGGGCTAGTGTCGCACCCCCGCTACTGAACTTAAATGCCGAAAGGCACATGGTACTCCTGACGGAGTATTTCATTCCATAATCGTCAGATCCCGAAATGGAGCTGGCGTTTTTTTTTATAAGCAGTCGAATCTCATCCAGGGGTCCTTTGGCACCCCTACTACTGGTTATCAGACGACCATCCCTCTCAGTGCGCCCTTTCGAGGGAGTAATTGCCGAGGAAATGGTCGTTTTTGGCATAAATCCTTCCACCATATAGCAACAACCTGAAGTGGTAGTTTTGGAAGAAACATATACAAATTCATTGAAGCAATACATTGAAAAGGGAAACAAAGTGGTGTTGACATAGATGAATTGCTGCTTGTTGTAAGTGGTTGATATCTAGCTTATTGACAGGGAGAAAACTCGGTGTATACTGATAATGCGACCGCATGGTCGCGACCATTAAGTCGCTTATTATATAGGATCCATATGCCGGAATTAACTTTCAACAATCTTTCAGAAGATAGGAAAAAAGAAATTTTAAATGTCAGCTTTGAGGAATTCGCATTAAGCGATTATGAAAGCGCTTCACTTGCGAACATCATAAAAAAACTGGACATCGCAAAAGGTAGTTTCTATCGCTATTTCAAAAATAAGTCGGATCTCTATTTTTATCTAAGTCAATTTGCAGACGCGCAAGTGGCCATTAACTTTTCGCGTCATTTTGACAATTCTGGAGGAGACTTCTTTCAAGACTGGACCAATTTTATTATGTCGTTGAGTGGAATTGAAGAGACCTATCCAATGTTGCTTCGTTTCAGGTTTAGAGCTGCTTTTGAGCAAAGCAGGGAAGTAACTTCTATACAAAACAAAGAGAAACGCCAAGACAGAACAAGAATTATCAGCAACATGATTCGTACGTATCAAGAAAAAGGCATGGTAAGCAAAGAAATTGATCTGGATTTCTTATCGTTACTTATGGTTTTTTATAATTTTGCGATTTCAGAATACATAAATTTGAAATACGAAATCCCTGAAAACTCTCCCATTTATCCTGTTAATAAGACGAGCTATATGCAAGATATAGTGAAATGTATTGACATGATTAAACGCGGGGTTAAAGCCTAACGCTCAAGATGACAAAGAATAAAATCGAACAGAATATCAGCTAATTCGCAAAGAACTTACTTACTTGAAGACTCTTTTCAAAAATGAGCTAAACATCGTGAAAAATTTCACCAAAACCGTCATCAGAAATTATGTAAAAATTTTTATTTACCTCACCTTTTTTGGTGCCTGCCTGTTTCTCCCGGCTGGGCAGGCTGATTGGTTAATGGGGTGGGTATACCTGCTCATAAATGCTGTCAGCATGATCATTAATTCAGTAATTCTGCAAATACTACACCCAAAATTATTTGTGGATCGTGTTAATGCAAAAACCAAAAAGGGTTGGGATAGAGCACTTGCAGGAATCATGACATTTATTGGACCTATAAGTATATGTATTGTTTCTGGTTTTTCCGTCCGAAACCAATGGACACCGCAGATGCCTATTTATTTCCAAATATTAGGGATTCTACTGATCGTATTCGGTTGTGCGGTCAGCGCGTGGGCAATTGCTTCCAATAAATTCTTCTTTGGATTCATACGTATCGCAAAAGAAGAAAGTCATTCAGTTTGTGATAAAGGTGCTTATCAAATAGTAAGGCATCCTGGATATCTCGGTGCTTTCCTCGTCACTCTCGCAACGCCCTTGCTTCTCAATTCAGTTTGGGCATTCATACCGGCTATTGTTACAGTCATCGCTATTATTTCCCGTACTTCACTTGAAGACAAATTCCTTATTGAAAACCTTGATGGGTATTTGGACTACACCCGTAAGGTTCGTTTTCGTCTGATTCCGCCGATTTGGTGATTTATCTCGCAAAATTGAAAAAATGATTAATTTAAATAACCTATGGATGAATTCTAGATGCGTTTTTTTGTCATGAGATAGGGTGTAGCCAAATACACTTGAAATAGAAACTAAACGAACATAATTTAGCCATGTCATCCCCTTGTGGGACTGCTGCGTGCCCGGCAACCGTGAACCAGCGTTCGTCACAGAGCCCGCCGCACAAATGGCACGGATTCAGGATTTTGACTCATAAACCGGAGGTTAGTGGTTCGAACCACTCCCCGCTACTAACGGAAATACCGCAAGGCACTATCCACTTTAACGTCAGTCCGCAAGGGCTGGCGTTTTCGATTCTCATGCTGTCCTTTCCCCGTTGAAAGGACCATGTCC
>JAAYYW010000300.1 GCA_012515195.1 Leptolinea sp. | reverse complement strand
GTCATTGTCTGTGACGATCATTCCCCCTTCACCGGTCGTGATCTGCTTGTTTGGATAAAACGCAAATACCCCGATGTCACCGGTTTTTCCAGCGGGAGTAGTTTTATATAAGGCGCCCAATGCTTCACAGGAATCTTCAATGACCGGCAGGTTATATTTCCTGCCAATAGAATTAATAGAATTCATGTCGGCTGGTTGACCAAACACATCAATCGGGAGTAACGCTTTTAATCGTGGTTGGATCTCGTTCCCGCCATCATCAAAATATCGCGGCAGTTTGCGGGGAAGCCATTTTCGAGCTGCTTCTCCTCCTGTAATCAAGTCACGAGCTGCTTCAGCCAGCTGGTTGACATCCATATTACCAGTCATCGGATCGACATCCACGTAGACTGGAAGGGCATTTTCAAACAAAATGGCATTTGTGGAGGCAACAAAGGAAAACGGTGTCGTTAGAACAATATCGCCGCGTTGAATGCCAGTGGCCCGGATGGCCAGGTGAAGCCCGGCTGTACCGCTATTGACTGCTATCGCGTATTTACTACCGATTTTTATGCGAAAAGATTCTTCAAACCGGTCAACCCACGGACCCATGCTCAGGTGTGTCGTGTTGATCACAGAACGAACAGCTTCACGATCCTCTTCGTTAATATCTGGAGAAGACATGGGGACTACAGGTGGAATGTGTTTTATCATGGGGCTATTGTATCAGGAAGAGCCATTGGCTCAAGGCTATGAAGACCGCCGGGGCAAGTACATGCCGGCTTTTGATGGTTGTCCAACCGAGAACGATTCCTGACCCTATAAAATATAAAATTGGGAATATGGCTGTTTGCCATACGACTCCGTGTACGGCCATTGGGATGATCTGCCAGAGTGAAAAAAGAAAGGCGGCCATAACCCAACCGGTTCGGGTACCGAAGCGCGATATTAACCGCGGCATTGAATAACCAAAAAAGAATGACACTTCACAAAGACCAATAGCCAGAAGCTGAAGTAACGCCAGCCCTTCTGCCATTTCAATACCATCGATAATGGTGTAGATTTTTCCCCGCAAGAAGATAACAAGAGCTGCAATGAGCAGGGCGTACTCTAAATTTCCGCGAAGGGCTTCTTTACCCCACAGAGCGCTTCGGAGCGGTTGTTTTCTAATAGCCAGTGTGATGCCAAATACGGTTAATACTATCAAATCCAGTATTAATCTCTGACTTAATACCTCCTGATTCAATGTTGTGAAAGCTGTCACTTCCGTAAAGAAGTACTTGTAAATTAGCAGACTGAATACAAAAGCCGCGATATTAATTGAAAATGTAACTGATGCCTCGCGGTGAGGAAAGAGGAATTGAAGAGGCCGTACTTTCCTAAGCTTTGGACTCAAACCAGCCAGCATACCCAGAGCAATTATTCCGATCCATTCAGCGGCAGTTAAGATTAATGTGTCTGTGTTCATTATTTCCCTTTTTTCGTGCTCCTGGATTTGTTTTCCTGCGTGGGTGACGGGCTATCGTCAACTTGGGGAGCTTCATCGGATTCAAGGTTTAACTCAACCCTCTCTTCCATTCGAACCTGGCCTCGTAAAAAAGCCCCTTCTTCCGTTGAAAATGCCACTGTGACAACATCGCCCCAGACCCGGCCAGTTGCACGGATTTCGATCTTTTCGGCGGTAATATTCCCTCGGACGGCTCCGGCAACGACAACCGTATTCGCGCGCAAATTCTCGCACGTCACACGGCCTGTTTCCCCGATGACGACCAATCCTTGAATGCTGATCTCACCTTCCAGAGGGCCTTCAATTCGCACACCACCAGACCCGCGCATACTACCATTCCATCGGATACCGGGGCCTAAAACAGTGGTTACACGCTCTGTGGGAGTGGATGGGGTAGGTCCGGGAGAGGGTTGTTTACGGAACATCAGAATCCTTTATTTGTTGCCAGTGTGTTCAGGCCATATCTGACCGGCGAATACACGACCGCCGGGTGGAACATCCGCTTTTATAGTTGCTCCATTACCGATGCGGGCATCCGCACCGATGGTCAGATTCATATTGATAGTCACACCCATTCCTATCTGGGCGTGGTCTTGGATTTTAACACCTCCTGCGAGTGTTGCGCCTGGAGAGAGATTAACACATTGGCCAATGTGGCAATCATGTGAAACGATGACATGCGCATTCAACAGGCTGCCAAATCCAATACTCGAATCTGTTCCGACATAGGTTAGGGGTAAAACCTGAACACCATACGCCAGCTCAGCCGAGGGTTCGATCCACGCGGATGGATGGATCAGTTTGGGGAATTCAAAGCCAGCTTCTGTCAGTTTGTCAAATACTTCCAAGCGGACTGCCACATTGCCAATCCCGCCAACCCCATTGATGGCCTGCCGGAAACCGGCATTGAATAAATCTGGAAGTAATTCGTCACAGCCAAATACCGGCATGTCCAGAATAAGACTTCCAGGTTCAAGATTATTGTCAACAATACCGCCCAACTGGTATGTTTCAAGAACACTTATGAGATCGATCAATGTTTTTCCATGCCCGCCGCCACCGACGAGGAGAAGAGTGGTTTCATCGATCCATGGGGGAATGAGTGATTTCCAAATCGGGTCTTCAGATTCCATCAAAATCTCCTTCCTGTGAGTTGGTTTTTTTTCATGACAAATCGCCATGGCAGGCTCACCCAGGGTTCTCCGGCATATTGTATTCCGATTCTGGGCGTACGGATGACCCAGTCTTCAGGTATTTCCAACTGATTTTCAAGGAACAGACCGTTGCTGCTGGTTGTTAAGTCAATATCGTTGCAGTCCTTTTTTATAGAAAGCGCGCGGGTCAATCGCGCCGGGCCATTGCACCAGTTTTTTTGTGGGATGCCTTCCCTCTGAAGGGCGATATAGTCGATACCCTCCTGAGGAATAAGCGCTCGGATGAGAACAGCTGCCGGATAGTCCACTGGTCCACAGACACAGTTCAACATCCAATGCATTCCGTAAGTAAAGTATACATAAGCCCGTCCGGCCTTGCCATACATGACAGAATTACGATCGGTTTTGCCGGAATGTGCATGACAGGCCTGATCCTGCTCACCGTCATACGCTTCTGTCTCACTAATTATTCCGCTGATCCGATAGTTTCCTAAACGGCGAACCAGCCGTTTCCCAAGTAGATTGCGGGCAACTTCTATTACAGGCCGCTGATAGAAAGAGGCGGGTAAAAGGTCTTCCTCCAAAGTCTGGCACCTGTCAGGAAGATTTTGGCATCAAACGGGGATCATTCTCGAAAGTCAGGCGAAGACCGGTTTCAATATCAACTTTCGGTTCGTAGGCCAGCAACTCCAATGCAAGATGAAGGTCGGCACGCATACGTGACGTACTGACCTCATTATGTGGATTGTAAACAATTTCTGGATGACCACCTGTTATACCAATAATCATCTGAGCCAGTTCCCGGACACTGATCTCGCGGCCTGACCCAACATTGATCGTTTTCTGGCTTATGCCTTCCATGCTTGCAGCTGACACCATGGCGTCAATAACATCATCCACATAGACATAGTCACGGGTCTGGTTTCCGTCTCCGTGAATAACGATTGTGCCATTCTGTGTTGCCTGCCGGATGAAATATGGAATTACCGGCGCATGTACGGGCGGGAAATGCTGTCCCGGACCGTATGCGTTAAACACCCTCAGGCATACTGTTTCAATTCCCCACAGGTCACCAATTGTTTTTATATAGTATTCAGCTGCCAGTTTTGATACAGCATATGGCGACCCGGGTACCGGAATGCAGGATTCATTTATGGGTTGGGTATCCTGGTCACCGTAAACAGCCCCGGAAGAGGCAAAGACCACCCGCCGGACGCCAACATCACGCATGGCCTCCATGAGTGTTACAGTTCCGCCAACATTCACCTGGTTATACTCGCGTGGATAGAGAATGGATTCAGGCACAAGAACTCGGGCGGCAAGATGATACACACAATCCACATCCTGAAGAAGGGTCCACAATTTGGGGCGGTCGTTCACATCGCCCCTGGTAAAATGAACCTCTGGAATGAGCACGGTTGGATCGCCTGTTGAACAGTCATCAACACCCCGCACCGAATGACCTTCCCGCGCCAGAGTGTTTGCCAATGATGAGCCTAAAAAACCGGCTGCGCCAGTGATTAGAAATCGCATATTTTTTCCATGTTATCCGTTTTGTGGGTGTTATTGGATTATAGCATGGAGTCAAAAAGCAACCCGGTGGACTAGATTTTTATCATGCAGACAACAACGGAATACATAGTAAATCCCAGTTCGGTTATTATTAAGTAAGAATCTTAACAAAACATCTTTTTAGGAGGAAGCCAATGTCAAAATCAATGGACGATCTGAAAGAAGCCTTTACGGGAGAATCAATGGCTAACCGGAAATACCTGGCTTTTGCCAAAAAAGCCGATGATGAGGGGTATGCCCAGGCAGCCAAACTCTTCCGTGCCGCTGCAGAGGCAGAAACAATTCATGCCCATAACCACCTGAAGGCTATGAACGGGATTGGTTCGACACTTGAAAATTTGAAAGAAGCCGTTGGTGGGGAAACATACGAGTTTGAGAGCATGTATCCACCCATGGTCGAACATGCTGAACAGGACGGTAACAGCAGGGCATTGAGAAGTTTTAAATACGCATTGGAGGTTGAAAAAGTCCATGCAGCATTGTATAAAGAAGCGATTGAAAGAATAAACACGAAAGAAGAAGTGTACGATTATTTCATTTGCCCGGTTTGCGGCTTTACAGCCCCAAAATATGCGCCGGAAAAATGCCCGATTTGCGGTGTTTCTGGCACAAAGTTTATCAAAATTGTCTAATAATTAGGAAATAGGTTAAAATAGTCCGGTTTATCCGGACTATTTGTTTATTGATAAGGAACCTGGACAATGCCCTGGCAGCAGATCTATGATCCATTGAATAATATCTTTTTAACCACATTGGCCGCGTTGGCTCCCGTGGTCATATTGCTGGGATGCCTGGCAATTTTCCATGTAAAAGCCCATTACGCGGCACTACTGGGACTCGCCGCATCCCTGATTACGGCCATCTTCGTGTTTGGTATGCCATTGCCCCAGGCGGGAGCGGCAGCGGTTTTTGGGGCAGTTTATGGTCTCCTGCCAATCGGATGGATCATCATCAATGTAATTTATTTGTACCAGCTGGCAAACCGTAAAGAGGCTTTTACTATCTTGCAGGAAAATTTGACGGCTATCACCGAAGACCGAAGGTTGCAGCTCTTACTGGTTTCATTTTGTTTTGGGGCGTTCTTCGAAGGGGCTGCCGGCTTTGGAACCCCAGTAGCCATTACCGCTTCCATGCTGATCGGTCTTGGATTTAATCCACTTCAGGCCTCCGGGCTGTCTTTGATCGCGAATACGGCACCTGTGCCTTTTGCCGCACTTGGAACACCCATCCTGGCGTTGCAGGCCGTGACCGGTTTTGACCTGCAGTCTCTTAGTATCGTGATCGCCTGGCAGCTTTTACTGTTTGATGTGATCATTCCATTCTGGTTGATATGGGCTTTTGCAGGATGGAAACGCATGATTGAGATCTGGCCTGCCTTACTCGTTTCTGGCGTGTCATTTGGAATCGCACAGATCGTAATAGCCACACTTCACGGTCCGTGGTTGGTAACAATTATCGGGTCATTAATCTCCATAATTTCCCTTGTGGCTTTTTTGCATGTTTGGAAACCCAGATCAATATTCCGGTTTGCTTCTGACCCTGCGGTAGTCAAGGTTAGAACAACGGAAAAGTATTCACGCCGACAGACAATACAGGCCTGGATGCCCTGGGTGGTTCTTTCTGTTTTGATCTTTCTATGGGGACTACCGGCAATCAAAAGCTGGATGGATGGGTTTTCAACCATTAAACTTCCTGTACCATTTCTCCATGAGATGGTACAACGTATGCCTCCTGTTGTTCCCGAGCCTGAAACGGAATCTGCTTTATTCAATTTAAATATACTTTCTGCGACTGGAACGGGAATCTTATTTGCCGCCCTGATATCTGCCCGCATTCTTGGTTACTCATTCCTGGATGCTCTGCGGGTGTATGGTTCAACCCTGAAGCAGGTGCGATATTCCCTTTTGACCATTATGGCCATGTTATCGCTCGGATATGTTACCCGGTATTCCGGAATGGATGCTTCGCTCGGTTTGACATTTGCCCGTACAGGTTGGCTGTACCCGTTCTTTGGCACCCTGCTGGGATGGCTGGGCGTGGCTTTAACCGGTTCTGATACGTCATCAAATGTACTTTTTGGAAGTCTTCAAAAACTTACTGCAGAGCAGGTCGGTGTCAATCCGGTATTGATGGCGGCGGCCAATAGTTCCGGAGGTGTGATGGGAAAAATGATCGACGCGCAAAGTATTGTAGTAGCCAGTACGGCTACAAAATGGTATGGTCATGAAGGAGATATCCTGCGGTATGT
>JAAYYW010000299.1 GCA_012515195.1 Leptolinea sp. | reverse complement strand
TCCGTTGTCTGACCGGTATCTTCTTCAGGCTGCAACGGTGGTTCCAACTCGCTGGCTGCTTCCCCTACAGCTGCCGGCGCGCGCCGTGGCTGATAGGAGAACATGCGGCTGATAACACCCATGCGGATGTCACCCAGCAGCTGGGTGAACATTTCTGAAGCTTTGCTTTTGTACTCCACCAGAGGATTGCGTTGGGCATAAGCTTCCAGACCGATGGAAACACGAAGTGCTTCCACTTTGGTCAGGTATTCCACCCAGAGGTCTGATATGACACTAAGAAGAATATGCCGGTAGATCTCGGTTTGTACTTTGTCACCGATGACTTCGCAGGCGATGGATTTATAATCTTCATCAACCTCACTAAGGGGTAGGCTGGCGGATTTTTTATACCGTTCATCCCCAAGAGCTTCCACAAATTTCTCCTGCACAGCGGGATCGACCTGTGACAGGGTGATGTTGTTTTGCTGAATGCGATCCCATTCAGCCAACCCCATGGCAGATCGCAGAGCGTCGATGGCGCCTTCCAAATGTTCCAGGATGATCTGAGTCATCTGGTCGGATGGAACGGCGGCCAAAAGCTGGGCAGCCAGAAAAACGTAATTTAACCGACTGGTTGACTGGCGCATCTGCCGGTGGGTTTTTTTGTCGAAGACCGTCCGGGTTCCCTGGGCGATCTGCATTAGAGCGCTGATCAGGAATTCATCGCTCAATTCGCCTCCCACGGCGCGATCAAGCAGGGCTTCCACGTCCCGTGGGATCTGACCCGTTGCCCCGAATAACCTGTCGCGGCGTTGGTTGAGTAGATCAGCCGTCTTCTCATAAACCTGGTCGGCAATTTCCTTCCACTCAGAGTCAGGCCTGGCAGTCAGGCGCATATCTGCCGCTTCAGGCAGTCGGCGGCGCAAACCACCAATCACGCGAGTGGCCGTTATAGCCACCATTGTAGAAGTGACCTGCTGCTGGATGATTTTTTTTATTCCTTCATCCGCTTCTTCCAGACGGCGGAGTTGATCACCTTGAAGCCGGAGTGGTACATGGACCATTCCGGATAGTTCATCCAATAACTCCTGCGGTTTGCGCCGCGGTAAACCTTCTTCAAAATCCCCGATACCTTCAAAATACGTGTCAAGCATTTCCAGTCGGTCGTCAATCTGGTTTAGAAGTGACAGCCCGGTTGATTCCAGCAGGGAATCCAGACTGTGTAAAAGATGCTCATCTTCCGCTGCCAGTGCCTGATCGGCGATATTGATTAAAACGTCTTTGATTTTGTCCTGAGAAAAATCTCCGGTGGGAAGCTGCTTTCGGATTTCGTTCACCAGAAGTCGGAAGCTAAAAGATGGATAATGGATGTCTGCGTATCGAAGAGGGGGCTGTATCTCTTCGAGGTAAGCCAACAAACGCCAGGGACCTTCTTCATCTTTTAATCCGGCGGGAATTCGTTTTTCCAGTTCGGAGTGTAACATTTCCATTACGTCTTCGCTAAGGTCTTCTTTCGTGAAGACCCTGTCGCGTTGCGTGTAGATCCGTTTACGCTGGGTGTTTAACACATCATCGTACTCAAGGAGATGCTTGCGTACATCGAAGTTGGAGCCCTCGACCCGTTCCTGTGATTGCTCAACCAGACGACCGACCATACCGCTTTCGATGGGGAGGCTCTCGTCTATATTCAGCCGTTTGAGCAGGTTTTCCACATTGGGTCCGCCAAACAGACGCATTAATTCATCATTCAGCGACAGGTAGAAACGTGACGAGCCGGGGTCACCCTGACGTGATGCACGACCGCGCAGCTGATTGTCAATGCGCCGGGCTTCATGCCGTTCGGAGCCTATAACATGCAAGCCACCCAACGCGCGTACACGTTCCATATTATCCATATATTGCATGAATGATTGGGCAGCTTCCTCGTAAATTCCATACTCTTCCGGTGGGATTTTTATTAGTTCCCGCCGGCGTTCTTCGTTGTTCAAAACATACGGATCAAGTCCGGTCTTTGCCAGAACGTGGTTGACATCGGCCAGAATATCTTCTGGCAGCTCGCCTCCAAGTTTTATATCGACACCGCGGCCGGCCATATTGGTGGCGATGGTCACCGCGCCAAAAGCTCCTGCCCGGGCAATTATTTGCGACTCTTCGTCATGTTTGCGGGCATTTAGAACCGAGATGGGAATTCCAGCCTGTAAAACGCTGACAAGCCGCGGTTTGAGATTATCTTCGATGCGGAAATAGACGGCAAGTCTGTCCAGGTTCTCTGGTTCTTCCAGGTTGAGTGAAAAATCAAGAGTGCGGGCAAATTGTCTTAATTCCGGGGTCTTCAATTGATCTATCGGGGTATTGAGGAACTGCAGTTCAGGTATGGCCCGCTCCTCTTCCTGACGGTTATTCTTTTCCAGCCATATCTGACGGATGAGAAGGGTTTGCAGCAGCGTGCGGACCGGTTCCGCCCGCAGGCGGTCCCCGAGAAGTTCACTGTGTTCAACTGATGTGGTGCCAACCAGGATGGGTTGTCCCTTAATGTGCCTCTCAATGATTTCCAGCGATATGGCACGCAGTTTGGCTTCTTCCGAGCGATACACCACATCGGGATAATCTTTGCGCCGCCAGTAGACCGGCATTTTTTCGGGATCATTGCGGTGCGAAAAATAAGCGACCTTGTAGCCGTCGTCATCTTTTGTGGCAACTTCTTCCAATGGCGAGTCATTCTTAACAGCCTGGTATTCCAGGTTGGTTGGAATGGGAAGAACATCCAGTTTGTAAATCTTGTAGAACTCTTCCGATTCGGTCAACGCAGTACCCGTCATGCCGGCCAATTTCTCGTACATGCGGAAGTAGTTTTGAAGGGTGATGGTGGCGTAGGTGACGTTTTCCGCTTCGACTTTCACCCCTTCCTTGGCCTCCACAGCCTGATGCAGGCCGTCAGACCATCGACGTCCGGGCATCAGCCGGCCTGTAAATTCATCAACGATCACAACTTTTCCGCCCTGGACGAGGTAATCCTTATTGCGACGGAAGAGGAACTGGGCGCGCAACGCCTGTTCGAGATACCCCAGCTTTTGAGCCTGCTCGGGGGTGATATCTTCCGGTCGGTCCGGGTCACGCAGGGTTTCACCGAGGATCTCTTCAACGTGTGATTCGCCGATCTCGGTCAGTGATACTGTGCGATCCTTTTCATTGACCTCGTAATCTTCCGGCTGAAGCTGGCGGATGACCTGGGACATCCGGATATACCATTCGGCCTGGTCAGCCGCCGGGCCGCTGATGATCAACGGCGTACGTGCTTCATCGATAAGGATGTTGTCAACCTCATCGACAATGGAAAAGTAATGCCCGCGTTGGACCCGGTCACTCAAGCGCATGGTCAGGTTGTCGCGCAGATAATCGAAACCAAATTCGCTGTTGGTTCCGTAGGTGATGTCCGCTTTATATGCCTCTGCCCGAAGAACCATCTGCAGTTGATGTTGATCTTCATGCGGTGATGTTTTAGAGAGGTCAATCAGGAAGGCGTTCTTGCCGTTCTCTGTGCGGGTAGCCATTTGCAGCACACCGACGGACAGGCCGAGCGCCTGGTACACGGGAGCCATCCAACGGGCATCGCGGCGGGCCAGATAATCATTCACAGTGACCAAATGCACACCGCGGCTTGTGATGGCATTCAGGTAAAGTGGCAGGGTGGCGACCAGGGTTTTTCCTTCTCCTGTGCGCATTTCTGCGATGTTCCCGCGGTGCAGGCTTATGCCACCGATCATCTGCACATCGTAATGACGCAATCCGATAGTGCGTTTGCTGGCTTCTCTTACAGCGGCAAATGCTTCGGGTAACAGGTCGTCGAGACTTTCACCATCGGAAAACCGCTGTCTGAACTCGTCTGTTTTGGCACGCAGAGCTTCGTTGCTTAATGCTTCGAACTGATCCTCGAATAGATTGATCTGTTCGAGGATTGGGATCATTTTTTGGATTTCACGTTTGTGAGGGTCTCCCCCCAGAACTTTTACGATATTTTGAAACATACGTTATATATGAATGGGTGAGCCGCTCACACCGTGGGCAGCTTCCATCAATACCTCGCTTAATGTAGGATGGGCGTGAATATTACGGGCGATTTCTTCCGCCGTCATCTCCATGCGCTGGGCCAGGGTTAATTCCGGCAGTAATTCGGAGACTTCCGGGCCGATAAGATGCGCACCCAGTATCTCCCCGTATTTCGAATCTGTGATGATTTTGGCAAAGCCGACAGTCTCTCCCAGCCCCAGGCTCTTGCCATTGGCAATAAACGGGAACTTGCCGACTTTAATCTCAAATCCTTTTTCTTTCGCCTGTGCTTCGGTGTATCCGAAAGATGCCACTTGCGGATAGCAATAGGTGGCGCGGGGTGTCATGGCGTAATCCAGTTTGATAGTCTCATGTTTGGCAATGGTTTCCGCGGCAATTATGCCCTGGGTGGATGCCACGTGCGCCAGCAGGAATTTCCCGGTTACGTCACCGATGGCATAAATTCCCGGTACATTGGTCGCCATGTGATCATCGATTGCGATATGACCACGGTCAGTCAGTTTGATCCCCACCGTATCAAGGCCGAGTCCGGCTGTGTTGGGTTTGAACCCGATGGCAACCAGGGTCTGCTCGGCTTCCAGGACTTCTTCGCCCTCGGAACTGGAAACTTTGACTTTTACCCCTTTATCTGTTGTTTCAACAGATTGGACACGATGTCCGGTCAGAACGTCAATGCCGTTCTTTTTGAAGGCTTTTTCCAATTCAATGCTGATTTCTTCATCTTCCAATGGCGCAATGTGAGGGAGCATTTCAACAATGGTCACCTGGCTGCCAAAGGAGTTCCATACGGTAGAGAATTCCAATCCAATAGCTCCACCGCCAATTACGATGGCAGAGGCGGGCAGGTTTTCCTGCAATATGGCTTCCTGATAGGTGACCACTTTTTTTCTATCAATGGCTACTCCCGGGATGGGGGTGGAGTGGGAACCGGTTGCGATAATAATTTTTTTCGCGGTCAAGTCCTGGGATTTCCCATCCGCATCGGTTACGGTTACAGTTGTTTTGTTCTTTAACGCGGCGGTGCCCATAAAGAC
>JAAYYW010000298.1 GCA_012515195.1 Leptolinea sp. | reverse complement strand
TTCATCTCACCGAACCATTATTCTCCATAACGCTTGTCAATAGTCTTTATGTCTTCCATATTATCCGTCTTGCGTCCCGGATGAAAAATAACCATAATTGATATATTACTGTATACGAACAGAATTTACTGGCGACAAAATGAAGTAAAAATCCAATGGTAGGTGACTGCAGCCAATGCAAATAATCCACCGTATTCAATCTGAAGAAGTGCTTAAGCTGTTGGGGGATCCAACCCGACTGGAAATTTTGCGGATTCTGATTGCAAAACAGGCGACCATCTCTCAACTGGGAACTTTTTTTCATATTCATCCGGCCAGGGTTCGCCATCATATTAAGCTGCTGGAAAAAGAAGGATTGGTAGAACTGGTATCGGTCCAAACGGAAAAGAATTATATTGAAAAGTACTACCGGGCGACTGCGAAGATGTTCCTGGTCAATATGGCCGTTCTTTCTGAACCTACCGAAAAAGACCAGCTTGTAATGCTGGCTAGTGATGACCCCGCGTTGAATTTTCTCATCACCCGTGTGAATTCGGCGTTACAACGGCCGTTCATCTCCACACTCCCGGTTGGAAGTTTAGACGCGTTGATCTATTTAAAAGAAAAATTCAGTGACATTGCCGGCTGCCATTTGTTTGACGCAGCCAGTGGTGAATATAATGTGCCGTACATCCATCACCTTTTCAGCGACCAGAACATGGTTGTTGTCCATCTGGTCGGGCGTGAGCAGGGGCTGTATGTGAAGAGAGGAAACCCTCTCCAGGTCAAATCCATGCAAGACCTGACCAGAAGCGATGTATTCTTCAAAAACCGTAAGCGAGGATCCGGAACGCGCTTATGGATTGATCAATCTCTTAAAACACAGGGAATAAAGACCGAAGAAATTAACTCCAGCCTGCCTGATGCCTCAACCCACGCGGAAGTGGCAGAAGCTGTAAGTTACGGACTGGCTGATACCGGCATTGGGGTTTTGTCTGTTGCCCGATCATTTGATCTGGACTTTATCCCATTATTCACTGAACAATATGATCTTGTTATGACGGAAGAAACCTTTCAATCCGATCGGATAAAACCAATACTGGATGCTTTGAACGATCCAAATTTCCGTGAATTTGTATTAAAGATGGGTGGATACAGCGTTACAAACATGGGGCAATTTATAAAAGTGTAGATCCTGGCAGCAAGGATTATTCAATAATTAAATAACTGTTCACTTATTGATCTATCAAGAATATTTTTGATGGGAGAGGGATATGTTTCACATATTCCACGTTAAAGAAATCTTTAAATCTTGAACCACATTAAAAATCATTATAGTATAGAGCCACAAAGGTATCCCATAAATGATTAAAGTAAATACGTGTTTGTATGGTTCGCTGGCCAGATTAGGTGGTGGTAAGCATGTGGCCCAGGTTGATGTGGAATTGGAACCAGGTTCAGGTAAGGTTGAATTGCTGGATTATCTGGGCATACCTGAAGCAGAAAGGGGATATTTGTTTATTAATGCTGTCCTTTGTGAAGTACCCGGGATAAGCACCGGCGCAAACGAACTGCTTCAAGATGGGGATCATGTCGGGATTTTTGCGATCGATCGATTGATCCCATTCCAGTATCGTGATGGACTTCCGATATCTGAAGGTCTTCGGAAGACGCTCCATCAACATGGGGCGATGCACAATTCTTATAAGTGATGATCATATTTATTTCCCTTCGTTTTACATGTTCCATTCAGGCAACTTCAACCAACTTTTAGACGAAAAGGAGTTCCAAGTATGCCAAAAAAAATCTTAAGAATTAACATGACCGATTTGAAGGCAACATATGAAGATGTGCCGGCAAAATGGTCAAAGTGGGCTGGTCGTGCCCTGACATCTGCCATCGTTTGCGATGAAGTAGATCCTATGTGCCATCCGCTCGGACCAAACAACAAACTGGTGATTGCTCCCGGGTGGGTATCAGGCTCGCCGGCAGCCCCCAGCAGCGGGCGCACATCTTTCGGCGGCAAAAGTCCGTTGACAGGTGGCATTAAAGAATCCAATGCCGGCGGTCTCTCATCGCAGAAAATTGCCAAACTCCGGTTGGCAGCCATCATCATTGAAGGCACTCCTGCAAAGGATAAATGGTATACCCTGGTGATCAGCAAGGATGGCGTCAAATTTGAGAACGCAGCCGACCTGGTGGGTAAGGGAATGTACGAAGTTGATGAGATTCTTGGCAAAAAGCATCCCAAGCAGGCAATCATTGGGATCGGCCCAGCCGGTGAAATGAAGCTCTCAAACGCGGGTATCTCCGTCAATGACCAGGAAAACAAACCCGGCCGTTATGCAGGACGCGGTGGTCTGGGTGCCGTTATGGCCGCGCGCGGTGTAAAGGCGATGGTCGTTAACGATGACGGTGGTACTGGTGTTGAAATTGCCAATGAAGAGCTGTTCAAAGAGGGTCGCAAGAAACTTACTGAATCCATTCAAGAACACGGCCTGACCAAAAAGGGCGGGGCTTTGAATTCTTACGGCACCGCTGTACTTGTCAATCTTCTTAATGAGGCTGGAGGATTACCCACTCGCAATTTCAGCGCTGGTCAATTCGAAGGTGCCGCCAAGATCTCAGGCGAGGCGATGGCGGAGTATTGTGAAAAACGCGGCGGTGAAGGAATGATGGGGCACGGCTGCCATCCGGGTTGCATCATCAAGTGCTCAAACATCATCCCGGATGAAAACGGAAAAGCGATTGCCTCCTGTGTGGAATATGAAACAGCCTGGTCGTTGGGCGCGAACTGCGGTATCGACAACCTCGATTACATTGCCCTGATGACCCGTGAATGTAATGACATCGGGTTGGATACGATCGAAGCCGGCAATACCATTGCCGTTGCGATGGAAGGCGGTCTGCTAAAATTTGGCGATGAGAAGGGTGCTCTGAAGACATTCGATGAAATCCGCAAAGGAACACCCCTCGGCCGGATCCTCGGTCAGGGCGTCGAAGCCACAGCAAAAGCCTTTGGTGTCTTCCGGGTTCCGGTGGTAAAACACCAGTCGATGCCAGCGTATGAACCGCGTGCCGTAAAGGGCATCGGTGTCACGTACGCCACTACGCCAATGGGCGCCGACCACACTGCCGGTTATACCATCGCGCCGGAAATTGCCGGTGTCAGCGGTAAACTGGATCCGTTATCCGACGAAGGAAAAGCTGAACTCTCGCTCACCTTCCAGGCTGCAACAGCCTTTATCGATAGCACAGGCTACTGCCTTTTCATTGCCTTCCCAATTCTGGATATTGCCAAGGGTTGGGCTGGTATGGCTGAATCTGTCGCGGGTGTCACCGGTCTAAAGATAACCGGCGACGATGTTATCCCCCTCGGTAAAGAGATCTTGAAAATGGAGCGTCTCTTCAATGAACGCGCCGGCTTTACCGCTCAAGATGACCGTCCGCCTGAGTTTATGCGCGAAGAATTACTCCCGCCGCATAATGTCAAGTGGTCAATTTCCGACGAGCAGCTTGATTCAGTATTTGCCTGGGTGCATGACGGGAAATAGCCGTTTTTGACAACAAAAATAGAACCGGGTGCGGCGTTCTCACCGCACCCGGTCAAAAAATTCAAATGTCAACATATCAAAATGTCTTCTGGGGATATGAAATAGCATATCCCGATTTTTGGTTTCACAAAAAAATAGCCGATACAGACTATTTCTTCTTATCAACGTATTCTTTTGACCCCCTTTATGAAGGAGAGGATGCCGGTCGAATAGCTATTCGGGGTGAATGGAATTGGGCACGGAAAGATATCAAACCGTTATGGAGTGAACATATCGGTTTGTTGGCTGGTATGATGGGGGCGAAAGATGTCGGATCTGCTCCCTGGCGTATGGGTGATGCGGTGGGCATGGAGGCGGAAATTGTTCTTGCAAAGAAAGAGAACCGCCGGTTATGGACAGGGATTCTAACCCGTGGATTTTGTGTTTTGCATTTCATGGTGGTGCATCCGATAGTGGTTCGCGAAAAATTTGAACCAGCTGCCACGAAAATTCTGTCTAGTTTGCGTTTTCCGGAGAAGATGGATGGCGTATTAACAACGCCGGAAGGATTACCATTACCTCCTGACTATTCATTTATCGACCCCGGCTCAATCATCAATAATATTGAAGAGCCCTCAAAATGGTTTGCTTACGATGGTCAAGCTGATATAGGAGCATTACAATCATTTTTTCTTCGGGAATTGACCAAAAAAGGTTGGGAGATTACCGAGTACGTGCCATATATCACGGCATCTGATCTTGGCTTCGCACGTTACACGATAGCGAACCAACAAACGAAACTGATTCTTGGACTGATGCCAGCGGGCACAAATGGAGATGTAGAGGGTTCTCCTGTTCCAGCGAGAATTGTTTATAAACTAAGTAGTGCTTAACGTTGCGAAGTATTGTATAAACCGGAGATTTTATGCATATCTCAGTTAAATTATTCGCCACCCTTACCCGGTATAAAGAAGGCGCAAAAGCTGGAACACCATTTGAATTTGATCTTTGTGAGGATGCAAAAGTGCTTGATATCCTAAATACGCTGCACATTCCCCTTGAAGAGGCTCATGTTATATTCATAAATAACATGATTGTTGATCTCGATACTTCATTGAAAAATGACGATGTTGTTGGAATAT
>JAAYYW010000297.1 GCA_012515195.1 Leptolinea sp. | reverse complement strand
TGGCTGCCAGGTGTATTGATCAGTGTTGTAGCGCTTTACTTGGTGTTCAATATGGTTAATATCCAAGACTTACAGAAATCATTGACCTTGATCAATCCAATCTTTATTCTGTTTTCTGTAATCCTTACCATACTTTTTTGTGTTGTTCGGGCATTTGCCTGGCGGATTCTTCTCAACCGGAAACCAGCGATCAGTCAAACATTTTTCGCAATCAATGTCGGATATTTACTGAATAATCTTTTTCCCTTCCGAGCTGGCGAAATTGGCCGGGCGGTTCTTTTGGGACAGACAACCGGATTGGGAACGTTCCATGTAATTTCCACAATTATCATCGAGCGGGCTTTTGACCTGGCATTTGCGGCTTTATTGTTGCTCAGTTCTTTACCATTGGCGTTGGGATTGGATTGGGCCAAGCCAGTAGCATACAGCACTTTGGGATTGGTGATTGTTGGGATCACGGCATTGTTTCTAATTGCCCGGAACACTTCAACTGTTCAAAGTTGGGTGGTAAAAGGCCCGGGCCAGATCTCTTTTATAAAAAAGCATCTATTACCCTACCTAGAAAATCTACTGGATGGACTTGGATCTTTAACCAAACCGGAGATGTTCCTGTCCGCTGTTTTCTGGATTGCAGTTTCGTGGTTTATTGGAGTTTTAAACTACTACATAGTTTTATTGTCGATTGTCCCGAACGCACCGTTCTGGTGGGGAGTGTTGATCGATTCGCTGTTGGCCATGGGTATTGCCATACCATCGGCCCCGGCAGCTATTGGTGTGTTTGAAGCAACCCTTGTGGCAGCCCTTGCCCTGGTTGGAATTGACGCCTCGACGGCACTGGCATACGCAGTTGTCATGCACTTTGTGCAATTTGGCGTGACCGGGATAATTGGCATGGTTGGCCTCATGAAAGAAGGGCGGTCATTAGGTTCTATCTTCAAGGCTGCTCAATCCCAAAAAGAAATGGTTTCTTCCCCTTCCGATAATGCTTAAGAAACTCGGAGAAAAATAACGTGAAAACATATCTGATTACTGGCGGGGCAGGATTTATTGGATCAAATTATGTCAACCGGTTGCTGAATCGAGGCGATCGGGTGATAGTGTATGACAACCTGACCCGAAACGGATCAAAGCGAAATGTGGAATGGCTTCGCGATCAATATGGCCGGGATGCGTTTCATCTCATTATTGAGGATATCAGAAAGGCGGAAAGAATAACCGAAGCCGCTGCTGATGCTGATGTCATGCTCCACCTGGCCGGGCAAGTTGCCGTGACCACCTCTGTTAATCGTCCCCGTGATGATTTTGAGATTAACGCACTGGGTACGTTTAACGCATTGGAAGCAGCCCGAATCTCTAAGAAAAAACCGATATTTCTCTATGCCTCGACTAATAAAGTTTATGGTGGTATGGAGCAGGTGAAGGTACGAGAGACGTCCACCCGCTATGAATATGAAGACTACCCTGAAGGTATTTCGGAAAATATGCCTGTTGATTTTCATTCACCTTATGGTTGTTCAAAGGGTTGCGGTGATCAATATGTTCACGACTATGCCCGGATCTATGGTTTAAAGACTGTGGTCCTGCGCCAAAGCTGCATCTACGGGACGCGGCAATTTGGAGTTGAAGATCAGGGTTGGGTTGCCTGGTTCGTTATTGCCGCAGCCGCCAGCCGTAAAATGACCATCTATGGTGATGGGAAGCAGGTGCGTGATCTTTTGTATGTTGATGATTTGTTAAACGCGTATGATCTTGCTGTGTCAAATATTAAAACCGCAGCGGGGCAGATCTATAACATAGGCGGTGGAAGTAAAAATGTTCTGTCTGTTTGGGAAGAGTTTGGTCCCATTCTTGAACGATTAGTTGGTCATCCCCTTCCTGTGGAACGATCTGACTGGCGTCCGGGAGATCAACGTATCTATGTTTCGGATATACGAAAGGCACAGGCGGAGTTGGGATGGATTCCTAAAACCGGAGTGGAAGAAGGGATCCAAAAGTTGTACGATTGGGTAAGATCAAATTTTCATCTCTTTAAATAATACATTGCACCTTCATGCGAATTCTTATTGCCCTGACGTATTATCGACCGCATACAAGCGGACTGACCATTTATGCTGAACGGATTGCCAGAGCCCTGGTACGACGCGGCCATAAAGTAACAGTCCTTACCTCCCATTATCGTAAAGACCTTCCCTACGAAGAAATTGTAGATGGCGTAAGGATAATTCGCGTTCCGGTATTGACACGTATCAGCAAAGGGGTGATCATGCCCGCTTTCGGTGCAGTGGCCAGTAAACTCGTGGCTGAAAATGATTGGGTACAGTTGCATTTACCCCAATTCGATGCAGCCGGGATTGCCCTGCGCGGCCGGATGTTGCGGAAACCAACCATAGTTACCTATCACTGCGATTTACATATGCCCCCGGGCTTTCTTGCGTGGATTGCCAACCAGGGTGTGTTGTTGATGAATGACCTGACAGCACGTTTCACCCATAAAATTGTTACGTATACCCAAGATTATGCCGAGAATTCACCATATCTCTCTTCATATTTGCACAAGATTCGTATAATTTCTCCGCCTGTTATGCTCCCTAACGTATCAATTTCTTTGGCGGAAAGTTTTTCCGGGGAACATAACCCGGACCAACGGTCTCCTGTTATTGGTATGGCCGCGCGGTTAGCGACAGAAAAAGGTGTGGAAATTCTGCTTGGCGCATTACCGGCCATTCTGGAAAAATATCCTGATACCAGGGTACTATTCGCCGGACCGCATAAAAATATAGTTGGCGAAGAAGCCTACGAACGCAGACTTTCATCTCGAATCGCTGATCTCGAACAGAATGGGATCTGGAAGTTTGTTGGTGAACTTGACCCCATCGAGATGGCTGCTTTTTACAGGGTTATCAATGTTCTTGTGTTACCATCCCTCAATTCGACAGAAGCATTCGGTCTTGTGCAGATTGAAGCCATGATGAATGGTGTTCCATGTGTCGCGTCCAATCTTCCAGGAGTGAGAGAACCGGTAAAGCGACATGCAATGGGCCGGATCGCTGAAATAGGTGAAATTGATAGTCTCGCAAATGCCATTATTGATGTCATCCATAACCGGAAGACGATGGTACCCGACCTGCAAAAAATTCTCCAGGAATATGATCCTGACCGGATCGCCGCCTGTTATGAAGATTTATTCACAGAAATCACGGAAGATATAGAATCCAAATGACCAATCCTAATACACGGTTACATAAAGATTACCTCTGGTTGCATCTTAAAGAACTACCATATTTTCGTGCCATCCTTCGCGCGGTAGAAGCCCGGCAGTATTCAGAATTCCATTTGGAACATCCCATTCTCGATCTGGGCTGTGGAGATGGACATTTTGTCACGATCGCCATGGATGAAAAAGTGGATGTGGGTATCGATCCCTGGACCGGCCCAGTCCGTCTGGCAAAGCAAAATGATGGATATGAAATGGTGGTTCAGGGGAGCGGTTATACACTGCCTTTTCCGAATGATCACTTTGCCGGCGCGCTCAGTAATTCTGTCCTTGAGCATATCCCCGATCTTGATGCGACTCTAAATGAGATGTCAAGAGTGATGAAACCAAACGCGAAATTTGTATTTTGTGTTCCAAACCAAAATTTTTTACCCAACCTTTCCATTTCTGGCTTCTTTGATCGAATTGGTTTGAAAATTCTAGGGGATCTCTACCGGAATTTTTTCAATACAGTCTGTCGACACATCCATTGTGATGACCGCCCGGCGTGGGAACAGCGGCTGAATAAAGCAGGACTTGAAATAGAAGAAACCTGGGATTATTTCTCTCCTCATGCGTTACATGTTTTGGAGTGGGGCCATTATTTTGGATTTCCTTCACTGGTCTTGCATTTCTTAACACGTAAGTGGAATGCTGTTCAACGCAAATGGAATTTTGCGATAACAGATCGGATTGTCAAACCGGTATACGATGAAACGCATGCACAGGCTGGTGGAGTGTATTCTTTTTATATTGTCCGAAAAAAAACTGCCTGAGCGAATGGTTTTCTCCAACGGGTGGGGTAAAATTTACATCTGACGCGCGGAGATCACAATGACGATTCCTGACAAATCGGAACCCAGTGTGCTGGATTATCTTAAGGGAAAAATTTTCCCCGGGAGAAATCCCGTGGTTGAAATCCCCGATGTTCTTCATGATCGTGAAATTGAGCCGATCGCAGAAGAACAGATCTCAAATGCCAGAAAAAAAAGATGGACAATTACTTTTTTCTGGCAATTGGTCATGGTTCTGGTCATGCTACTCATTGGGCAGCAATTGCTTGAACCCCCAAGTCCATCGCCAGTCTTTTCGCTGATCTTTTATGGTTGTGCCATCTTTTTGATTATTTTCAATTGGATCTATGGAAGGCTAGACGCCGATCTTTATTGTTTTGAAGAGAACGATCCTCATGAATTTGTTGTTCATTCGTCTCTACTCTATGCAACAATTGGAACCGGAATTCTTGCGACGATTCTTTTTTCTGGTAACCGTTTTACCAGTTTTAATTTGTTGGTATGGTTCGTTTCTTTACTTTTACTCGTGTCAACTTTTCTTGAATTTCCCGATTGGAACCGAGTAACACGATGGGTTTCTGGTTTATATATAAATTTTTGTAAAAACGGCATCCATTTTAAAATCACGCCATGGCATATTCTATTCGGTTTGGTCTTGCTTTTGGTTACATTTTACCGGTTTTATCGTCTCCAAGATGTTCCTGGTGAAATGATCAGTGATCACGCGGAAAAATTACTGGATGTTTATGACCTTTTGAGTGGAATGCTTTTGACATACTTTGTCCGTAATACAGGTCGTGAAGCTTTCCAAATGTACCTTTCTGCCGCGGTTGCGCATTTTGTTGGGACCGGTATCACATTCATGACCTTAAAAATTGGTACAGCTATTGTGGGTTTGTTTTCTGCCATATATATGTATTTTCTGGGAAAAGAAGTGGGCAACCGGCGGATGGGGATGCTTGCATTTTTCCTTTCTGGAATCGGTTATTGGCCTAATGTAATCTCCCGCATTGGGTTGCGGTTCACGCTTTACCCCGCATTTACCGCGGCAGCTTTATTTTATTTTTTCAGGGGTATCCGGAGCAAGAAAATTCCAGATATGGTGCTTTCAGGAATTTGTGTCGGTATAGGTTTGCATGGTTATAGTCCGTACCGCATAGTGCCTATTTTATTGGTCATGGGCATGGTCCTTTATGTGGTGCATAACTGGAAAAGGAACTATATTCGATTTGCTGTAACTGCCCTGGTAGTAACCGGAATTGCAGCATTGGTCATATTCATTCCACTTTTACGCTATGTTATGGATCAACCTGAAATGTTCCTTTTTCGGGGCATGACACGGGTTGGTACTATTGAACAACCCTTACCGGGTCCGGCCTGGCAGATCTTTTTCAGCAACCTTTGGCGAGCCATGATCATGCCGTTCTGGAATAACGGATCGATCTGGGCACATTCGGTTCCATTCCGTCCCTCATTAGATATCGTGTCTGCTGCTATGTTCTTAACCGGAATAGTCTTCAGTGTCCTTCGATATATCAGGCACAGGGATTGGCGCATTCCATTTTTGTTGATCTCAGTCCCATTTTTGATGCTGCCATCCATCCTTTCGCTGGCGTTCCCTGCTGAGAATCCATGCTTAAATCGGTCGGCAGGCGCGCTTGTTCCGATCTTTATCATTGCCGCGTTTGGAATGGATTCATTTTTGCATAATCTCTATAAACAGGCGACCGGATTAGGCGGCCGGGTAATGGTTGCGGTTTTAATTGGAATGTTGTTTTTGTTGAGTCTCTGGCAAAATTATGACCTGGTATTTGACGAATACGCAAATAACTATGAAAAAAGTGCATGGAACACCTCGGAAATAGGGGAGGTGGCCTACAACTTCATCTCAGTATATGGTGACCCTGATTCAGTGTATGTTGTCGGTTTTCCGCACTGGGTAGATACAAGATTGGTGGCCATCATTTCAGGCCATCCCGAAAAAGATTTTGCCATCTGGCCGGATCAGTTTAATGATACTTTGAGCAACAAACGGGCGAAATTATTTATGCTTCGACCCGATGATACGGCAGCAATAGATCAGCTGAGAAAAATGTATCCTGATTACTTTGAAACCATGTTTACAAGTCAGATTTCCAGTCATGATTTTGTTATATTCATGGTTCCTCCGACCTTAAAATCAATAGTAGAGGCAGAGAATCCGGTTCCATGATATGAATAGTGAAACCAATCCCAACCCAGAGGTAACCGTGTCAAAGATTCCCAAAGTGACGAGAATTCCGGATCTGATCTGGGACATTCTAATAATTGCCATCCTGGTCGCTGGCGCATTCTTTCGGTTTTCCGGACTGAACTGGGATCAGAATCAGCACCTGCATCCTGATGAACGATTCCTGACCATGGTGGCATCATCCATTGAGCCGGTGAAAAGTTTTGGTGAATACTTCGACACATCCAACTCAACCTTGAACCCGAACAACCGCGGTTATGGCTTTTATGTGTATGGAACTCTGCCGTTATTTATCGTTCGGATGGCAGCAGACTTGTTCAATCAAACCGGGTATGACGAAATATTCCTGGTTGGCAGGGCATTATCCGGTTTATTTGATCTCTTAACAGTTTTGCTTGTGTATCTTATTGTCATTCGTCTATACCGTAAGAAATCCATGGCATTATTGGCAGCCGCGCTTACGGCCGGGTCAGTTATGCAGATCCAATTGGCTCATTATTTTGCTGTTGATACATTCACGACATTCTTTACTACCGGCGCAGTGTATTTTGCAGTGAGGATATTGACGCAAAAAGAAAGAATGACCATCCCTGAATGGATCACACAGGACCCGGATGATGATGAGACTGATGGAAGGAGAACTCAAAAGTATCTCCCCGCCTGGCTGACGCAAAACTGGTATGGAATCATTGATGTTCTGTGGTTTGGATTCTTTTTGGGATGCGCCATGGCGTCTAAGATCAATTCCGGTCTTGTAGCGCTGTTAATTCCGGTGGCTTACGGAGTCCGGTATGCAAACCTGAGTAGTGATGATCGGGAACGTCGCATCATGGTCTATATCCGTAATATAGCCATTGCAGCCTTTATCTGTGTACTAACCTTTCGGGTTTTCCAACCGTATGCGTTTTCTGGCCCCGGTTTCTTCCAAGTGATCCCGAGCGAAAAATGGATTGCTACCATGAAGGAGATCAGTGCCCAGAGTACAGGAGACGTAGATTTTCCGCCTGCATTGCAATGGGCGAGACGCCCACTCTGGTTTGCTCCATACAATATGATACTGTTTGGGATGGGGTTGCCGTTTGGTCTTGCGGCGTTTACCGGATTCGGATTGATGGCCTGGCGGATGATCACGGCAAACTGGCGTAAACATATTCTCATCTGGGGATGGACAGCCATCTATTTCATATGGCAGGCATCCAACTGGGTGCGGGCAATGCGCTATCAGGTTTTGATCTATCCCATGTTCGCCATAATTGCCGCATGGGGAATAATTTCTTTGTGGGATATGGGGAAGATAGTTATCAGACCCCGGCGGGCAACTGTCTTACGCATATTAGCCCTGGCTGCCGGCACTTTCGCCGTCTGTGGGACATTAATCTACGCTTTTGCATTTTCACGTATCTATACGCGCCCGATGACGCGCATTGCAGCAAGTGAATGGATCTATCAAAATGTACCTGCGGCGATAAACCTGAATATCAATACCGGTGAGGATATATTCATTCAGCCGCTGGCCTTCCGCGGAACACGAACCATCACTACGGAAGACCCCATGGGGATCAAATTTTCAGCCTCTACTAGCGGTATCCTGTCCGGAATCAAACTCGAACATATTATTGATGCAGCGCATCTGCCGCAAGTTAAGACATTACAGGCACAGGTCACTGATGTAAAAGGGAATCTCCTTACAACTGGGTTGATAATTGGAGACTTCCCGGCGGGAAATGATCCCAGGGGTGAGGCGGTAACAATAATCCCGGATATTCCTGTGACAATTGATAAAGGTAATGAATACCATCTTTTCATCACAACAATCGAAGAAGGTATCAGCCTGCAGACTGCAGGGCGGATCAGTCTTATCCTTGGCGATGGTGAGGAAATCAGTGAGATTTTACTACCAGAGATGGTTGATGGGATTGGTCCAAATCGCCCATATAGTATCCAGTTCAATGCGTCCAGGGCTGGCTCTATATCTGAGATATATTTTCCGAAGATATTCGATTTGTCCGGAACCGGAGGTACGTTTTCTATAAATGTCAGTCTGTCCTCGACGCCGGGAGGCGAACAGACCATAGGGTCATCCGTTGTAACTGTAGTAATCCCTTTGGAGAAAACAAATGGTACTGTTGAGGCTGTTGCACAGTTTGATCCACCGATACAGGTTGAAAAGAGTAAACCGTATACCCTGATCATCTCCGGAAACGGACAGGTCGAGTTAGCCCTTTACGGCAATAAGCCAGCCCTTGAATCATCATGGGACGATCCACTTCCTCTGGGTATGAACGGGATCATACCTTTTGATTTCAACAGTGGACCTTACCGGACTGACCTAAACTTTGAAATGTACTGGGATGACAGCCAGGATAAATTGAATCGTTTTTTGACCACGATCAATCAGGCGGATTACATATTTGCGACATCAAACCGCCAGTGGGGCACAACGACCCGAGTCCCAGAGAGATATCCTCTAACGGCTGAGTATTATCGTCAATTGATTGGCTGCCCGGCTGACAGGGACATTGTATGGTGTTACCGCGTGGCAGAACCGGGGATGTTTGATGGCAACCTTGGGTTCGAACTTGTTCAGGTCTTTCAGAGTGATCCAGCAATAGGTGATTTTCGGGTAAATACACAATTTGCCGAAGAAGCTTTCACGGTGTATGACCATCCTAAAGTTATGATCTTTAAGAAAACTGACAGTTTCAACATGGAAGATGTTACATGTATCCTGCGGGCGGTTGACTTGTCGAATGTTGTCCATCTGACACCGCGAAAAGCGGGAAGTGTTCAACCAGACCTGATGCTTCCGGCTGATCGTCTGTCAAGTCAACAGGCGGGTGGTACATGGGCGGAGCTATTTAGCCCTGGATCCTGGCTCAATCAATACCCTGCACTGGGTGCGGTTGTCTGGTATTTCTTGATCACTCTGCTCGGTTGGATTACATATCCAATATTGCGTATAGCCACGAAAACACTCGCTGACCGTGGATATGGGATATCCAAGATCATAGGACTGGTTATTCTGTCGTATTTTTCGTGGCTGCTGGGAAGTACAGGTGTCGCGTTTAGCCAACTCAATATTTTATTCGTCTTGCTCGGAATAACAATCATCTCTGGTGTTCTTTTCGCCCTCCAACTCCGTGAGATCAAAAGTGACATTAAAGACCTTAAGAAATTGTTCGTCGGGGTGGAATTGCTCAGTTTGACCCTCTTCCTGGTATTCCTGGGGATTCGACTGGGTAACCCGGATCTGTGGCATCCCTACAAGGGTGGGGAAAAACCGATGGACTTTTCGTATTTCAACGCAGTTTTGAAGAGCACCAGTTTCCCTCCATATGACCCCTGGTTCGCAGGTGGTTATATCAACTATTACTATTACGGATTTGTAATTGTAGGTGCACCGGTTAAATTGCTTGGGATCACGCCCTCTGTAGCGTATAACTTGATACTTCCAACATTATTCAGTCTTGTAGGAACTGCCGCTTTTTCGTTGGGATACACGCTGGTGGATTCCCTCAATAATCCTGAGGTACGTTATTTATCGGATCGGATCCGGCGACGGATCTTTAATACGCGTCTGGCCTCAGAGGACCCGACAGTTGTTTTACCATCTGATAGCCATGATGATGAGTACCCGTCAGAGAGGATCACATTCGAATCGGTTCCAATAAGGACAGTTG
>JAAYYW010000027.1 GCA_012515195.1 Leptolinea sp. | reverse complement strand
TTGTGAAAAAAGGGGAAGATATGGGCGGCATTGCCACCATGTACAACGTCAAGATCAAAGATCTGCGTGAAGCCAACACCGAAATTGATCCGCGGATGATGCCTATTGGCAGCGTATTGATCATCCCGTCTGGCGACCCTGAACAGGACGCCTTCCGGCCAACATCCATTCCTACACCGGTAACACACATCCTGACTGGTGCGCCTGTGTGCTATGCCGAAGCCTCCGGCGGTGCCTGGTGCCTGTTGATAGTAGTAAATAACACAGACACTTCCATTGAAGATATCAGCGTGGATTTCATTCTTTCCGGTCCCGATGGCAATGAACCGGTTACAAAAGCCTCGTTCAGTCTGCTTGACCGGCTAACAGCCGGTCAAATGATTTCCGTATCTGCTTATTTTGAAAAAGCGCCTGCCTTACCGTGGAAAATTAATTCGCGGCTACGAACCGCGTCTCCCTCTGTTGACGAAGGGGCACGATATTTGCAATCCACTCTGGATAGGTCTGCCGTCACCCTGTCGGAAGATAGACTTTCCGCGCGCATCACGGGTGTGGTCAACTTGAATGCCGGGCAATCAGACGCCAATATCATCCAGGTTGTTGCTGCCGCGTATAACGCTTCAGGGCAACCAGTTGGTCTGCGCCGATGGGAGAGCCCGGTGGGGTTGGAATCCGGCAGCGGATTGGTCTGCGATTTCACTGTGTTCTCACTTGGTGGACCAATCGACTGGGTGGACGTTTTGCTGGAGACCCGCCCATAAGAAAAAATCGTTCATCGGAGGAATCCCATGCCTGAAGCCGTGATCATTAATGCCGTTCGCAGCCCGATAGGTGCTCTTGGAGGCAAATTATCATCCGTCAGGCCAGATGATCTGGCTGCCACCATCCTTCAGGCATTGATCCGCCGTTCCGAGATCGAACCTGCCCTGGTGGAAGAAATATTTTTGGGCTGTGCCAACCAGGCCGGGGAGGACAACCGCAACATTGCCCGTATGGCGGCATTACTTGCCGGTTTTCCGGTCGAAACCGCCGGGGTAACCGTGAACCGCCTGTGCGCTTCCGGCCTTACCGCGGTCATCCAGGCTGCGCGAGCGATTCGCTGTGGTGAAGCCGATATCCTTATCGCCGGCGGGGTAGAGAGCATGTCGCGCGCGCCGTATTCCGTCCCCAAAGGGGAGACAGCGTTTCCCTTTGGCAACCTGACTGCCTGGGATACCGCCCTCGGGTGGCGCTATCCCAACCCCCGGATGCAATCGCTTTATGGAACAGAAGCAATGGGTGAGACCGCGGAAAATATTGCGGAAAGCACCGGAATCACCCGCGCCCAGCAGGACGCATTCGCTCTGGCAAGCCATAAGAGGGCCATCGCGGCTATTGACTCCAATCGTTTCCTGGCAGAGATCGAACCCATATCCATACCCCAGCGTAAAGGCGACCCCTTCCTTTTCACAACTGATGAGCGGCCGCGGCGTGACACCTCCCGGGAAAGCCTGGCAAAACTCAAGCCAGTTTTTCGCGCCAATGGCTCAGTGACCGCCGGAAATAGCTCGGGTATGAATGACGGCGCTGCCGCGCTTTTACTGATGAGCGACACACGCGCAGAATCGCTGGGGTTGAGACCCTGGGCACGTATTGTGGCTGGCGCCGCGGCTGGTGTGGCTCCCCGCCTGATGGGCATGGGACCTGTCCCCGCCGCGCGCAAGGTTTTACACCTCACTGGTCTGGGGATAGGCCACCTTGGTTTAGTTGAACTTAACGAAGCTTTCGCGGTACAGGCAATCGCCGTGATGCGTGAACTGGGTCTATCACCTGATATCACAAACGTTAATGGTGGGGCGATTGCCCTTGGTCATCCATTGGGGTGTTCAGGAGCTCGCATACTTACAACATTATTACATGAAATGCGCCGGCAGGCGCCGCAACAACAACGCCCGTATTTGGGTTTGGTGACATTATGCGTTGGTGTTGGCCAGGGTGAAGCATTGCTGGTGGAATGGATGGAAGATAATCCGGAATAATTTGTGATATTCCGGTTTTTCTCAGTCACATATTCGGATTTTTGTTGACCGAGTGTATGATGTTTGACACTCGAAAGTACATCATCCGCGGGGAATAATTAAAGGTGAAAAAACCGCGTAAGCGGATATATTTTCCTGACAGGAGGAAAAATGCCCCCAAAGGGTCGCATTGAAGTTAACGAAGATCTTTGCAAGGGATGCGAATTATGCGTTTCCAATTGTCCCCAGGAAGTCATCGCATTGAATATGGTGCGCACGACCAAACGGGGCTACCACCCGGCTGAATTAATCGCAGCCGGATGTACAGGTTGCGGTGTTTGTGCCATCGTATGCCCTGAAGCCGCCATAACCGTCTACCGTGAAGTCGCACAGAAAATCGAATAGGAGAGGGACATGGCAAAACAATTATTGAAAGGCAATGTGGCTGTGGCAGAAGCAGCCATCCGGGCCGGGGTACAGGCATATTTTGGGTATCCCATTACTCCTCAAACCGAGTTGTTGGAATGGATGTCCGCCCGAATGCCGGAAGAAGGACGTGCTTTTGTTCAGGCTGAAAGCGAACTGGCGGCGGTCAACATGGTCTATGGTGCGGCCTGCACCGGAAGACGTGTGATGAGCTCGTCTTCCTCGCCGGGCATCAGCTTGATGATGGAAGGTATTTCGTATATGGCCGGAACCGAAGTCCCGGCTGTATTGGTGGACGTAATGCGCGGAGGCCCTGGATTGGGGAATATCCAACCTTCCCAGAGCGATTACAACCAGATCGTCCACGGTGGCGGACATGGCGATTTTCACTCTATTGTCCTGGCACCGTGCAGCGTCCAGGAATCCATCGATTTAACCGTTCTGGCGTTTGATTTGGCGGAAAAGTATCGCTCGATCGTCGTGGTACTTTCTGATGGAAGTATCGGTCAGATGATGGAAGCCGCCGAACTTCCTCCCATGATGCCCCTCAAGAAGGAATTCCCGGAGTGGGCCGTGGATGGATCTGTCGGGAGAGATAGACGGTTCCTTTCTTCCATCTATTTGGATCCCCCGGCCGAAGAAGTGACCAATATGCGTCTGCTGAATCGATGGGCGAAAATACGCGAGAAAGAAGTCCGTTATAAAGAGTACTTCCTCGAGGATGCGGAATATGCTATTGTCGGGTTTGGATCAGCCGGCCGTATCGCGCTTACTGCTGTCCGCCAGTTGCGAGAACAGGGAGTGAAGATTGGCCTTTTCCGTCCCATTTCCCTCAGCCCGTTCCCGGAGAAACAGATCGAAGAACTCGGTAAGCGCGTAAAAGGAATCCTGGTCACCGAAATGAATACCGGGCAGATGTTGGACGATGTCATTATGGCCACCCGCAGTAGTGTACCTGTTGATTTTTACGGGCGTCCCGGTGGGATCATCCCGCTTCCGGATGAAATTGTTGCGGCTGTGCAGCGAATGATCGCCGGCCCGGGTTCCAATCTCGAGCATCCGCGTGATCGCTGGATGAAATTCATGTCATTGATCAATTGAGGAAAGGGAAAAGAATGACTGTTCCTGACCTGGATATGGAGCAAGTGACCGTTTATCAACGGCCGGAATCATTTACCGATACCAATACCCATTACTGCCCGGGCTGCACCCATGGTGTGGCGCACCGTTTGATCGCTGAAGTGATCGACGAAATGGGCATCCGTGAACGAACGGTAGGCGTGGCTTCTGTGGGTTGCTCGGTATTCGCTTATAACTATTTTGATGTCGACTTTGTACAGGCTCCCCATGGCCGCGCTCCGGCGATGGCTACCGGTGTAAAGCGTGTTCTACCTGATCGTTTTGTGTTTACATATCAGGGTGATGGAGATCTGGCTTCGATCGGAATGGCCGAGATCATCCACGCCGCTGCCCGCGGGGAAAATATCACCGTCGTCTTCATCAATAACACCAATTACGGCATGACCGGTGGACAAATGGCTCCCACCACTTTACCCGGCCAAAAAACCACCTCATCACCCAACGGTCGCGATGTAGAACTGGCCGGGTACCCCATCCGGGTATCCGAATTACTCGCCAAGCTTGACGGCGCCAGTTATGTAGTCCGCCGCAGCCTGCATGATCCCAAGAATATCCGCCTGGCCAAGAAAGCCATCCGCACCGCATTTGAAGCACAGGCACGTGGATTGGGTTTTTCACTGGTCGAATTGCTGTCCATCTGCCCCACCAACTGGGGAATGAACCCCAAACAGGCAACCCAATGGCTGGAAGAGAAAATGATCCCCTACTATGCTCTGGGAGATTATAAAGTCAACCCGAGCGTCGCGGAAATCAAGGTCTAGGTGGGAGGAAAAATGCAAACAGAGATTCTGATAGCTGGATTTGGAGGTCAGGGCGTACTATTTGCCGGGCAGCTTCTGGCTTATGCTGGAATGGAAAACGACAAGCAGGTTACCTGGATACCTTCGTACGGACCTGAAATGCGCGGCGGAACTGCCAATTGCACGGTGATCGTATCAGATGATGAGATTGGTTCACCACTGGTGCGTCACCCCAAAGTTTTAATGGCGTTTAACCTGCCATCGCTTGATAAGTATGAAAGTACCGTGGCTGAAGGCGGGCTTCTGGTAATTAATTCATCCATGGTCGAACGGTCGACAGATCGCAACAATGTACGCGTTGTGGCACTGCCAGCCAACGATGAAGCAGAAGCACTGGGTGACAAACGTCTGACGAATATGGTGATGCTGGGTGCCATGCTGGCCAACCAGAATGTGCTGCCGATTGAAGCGTTGGAAAAGGCGCTGGAGAACCACATCCCCGACCGTCACCGCAAGCTGCTGCCCTTGAACATCAAGGCGCTGCGCAAAGGTGCTGAGTTTAAAGCGGTGGGTGTAAAGTAATATCAAGAAGTGAGAAGAAGGTAAGAACAGGCCGGATCATTGATCCGGCCTGTTTGGTTTTTCTTAGAAATTATGCAGGTTTCAATTGTCTGCCGAACCCAGTATCCGCGGCAGCTTTTCCTTTATGGATTCAGACAGGGTCTTTGTTGCTTCGCTGGTGAGGGATTCGAAGACATCGGAAAGCAACGCTTTGGTCTTTTGATCGATCTTTGAATACTTAACCAGGATATTTTTAAATTCCTTAAAGCTCTCTTGAGGATCCGTCTTGATGAATTTCCCTTCTGACGCCCCTAAAATATCAAATAACGCCTCAAGGAATGTTTCCCGGTCAGAAATGGTTATATCGGTTAACCAGGTTTCCAATGTTTGTTCCATCAACTTGGCGGATTCGGACAGTTCTCCTTCAATGAACCTGCAACGATCCACATCCCAATTAAACGCGTTATGCTGATTAATAAATCGCTCAGAACTGGATACGATTACCCTTTTCCCGACCGGCTCCAACAATAACCCGACCATTGAATCTTCCGGAAGATAGTTGATAACCTTATGTTCATTCTGTGAAAAATGATTCCGTTGGACGATGGAAAAATTAAAGCCGGGTCCATCAAAATTGACGATTTTCTTTAATTTCAACTGCTGCATCGGATTGAGGTGAGAACCGGCATATATAGCCAGGTTCCCCCCTTTTGAATGGCCGCAAACGATGAACCGGCCTGAAAAAACACCGATTGTCTGTTTTAAATACAGGCAGGCAGATTCATGGGCAGGAATTTGTTCCATATATGCCAGGTCAAAATCTTCCTTCCAGCCCACAACAGAGTTATCCGTTCCCCGGAAAGCAATGATTTTTGTGCGTTCAAAGTCCGGGATGGTAAACGTCAAAGCCGTAAATTGGCGGCCGACAACAAAATCGGTGTTTTCATCGTACCTGGATAACCGGATTTCCTCAAACCGCGGGCAACCGGCTGCGTCTTTCAGCAACGACTCCGCGCTGGTATTAAATGAGGATAATGGCGTGATATTAGCCTCCGGAGAATTTTCGTCTGAATTGGAATACTTGGCCAGGTATTGACTGGCTGCGTCTTTCAAAGAAATTTCTTTGTTTGACTTAATTCCCGGAACAATACCTTTTAAGGGCAGATAACTCAGCAACGCAAATATCAGCACATCAATATCATTAATTGGGTCCTTTGAGAATTTTAGATCTCCCCGCCATTGCAAATAATCCAAAGTTTTTCCCATGGTGTATTCTCACTTTCATCCAAATCATACTGTAATTTGGATGAAAGTGAGAATTATGCGTAACCAATTCTGGGGTGTTGACCGTTTGTTAAAGAATTCACCCCAACACCTCAATTTCACCGTTCGAACCATCCAGTCATGCGTTTCACTATTTCTATAAGTGTGAAGTCATGCGGGTACAGGAATAACGCGTTATCCGGTTTCGCAATGTCACCCTGTGAAACCAGTTATCCACCTTCCGCGATCAACGTGGACCGGAAATCCTTTTGATACTTTATGAGTGAGAAAATGATTGACCGACATTCAAATGGACCCAAAATAACGGATTAGAATAATCAAACTTTACTACTTTTCCCCGCATAGACCAATGAGAGATTTTGCATGAGGAGAGAATACCATTAACACAATACTTATTGTCAGCATCATTTTCCTCTTGACCGTTGTCATGATTATGAGCGGCCGTGGTGGAGGGAATTTCTACGTGATCGCTCTCGCCCTTTCAGGGGTGAGTATGCATACTGCTTCCACAACAAGCCAGTTTATCCTGATCGGGAGTGCTTTATCCGGTGCCCTGATATTTGGAAAAGCTAAAACATTGTCCTGGCCATTGGTAATCTTTTTTGGTGGAATCAATTCGCTTATGGCATTTATTGGTGGATTCGAAGCACATTTATTCAGCGGTATTACGTTGAAAATTTTTCTGGCGATTATTCTGGGAATCGCCGGCATCATTATGTTCTTTCCTGAAAAGAAAGCTCACAAGAATCCGGTGGACCGTATTGGCTATTGGAACGTAAAAGACGGCAAAAACCTGTATGTGATCAATTTATGGATTGCGATCCCCTTGACAATGATCACCGGCTTTTTTGCCGGCATGGTGGGAATTTCTGGCGGATCCTTTCTTGTCCCGCTTATGGTGGTCGGTTGTGGGGTTCCCATGCGAACGGCTGTGGGTACATCAACTGCCATGCTGGCCGCCACAGCTTTTACCGGTTTTCTGGGAAATACCCTGCATGGTGGGTTTGATCCGAGCCTGGCAATTCCATGCGGGATAGTTGCTGTTATTGGTGGTCTGATCGGGAGCAAAATGGCACTAAAAACCAAACCAAAGAATTTAAAAAGTATCTCAGGTTTGATAACTATCGTGGCTGCCATAATCATGATGATCAATACACTGGCTAAAGGATAAACCGGCATTATTACCAACCATGAAAGCAACATCAAATTCCTTTCATAAACGATTTCAAGTTTTGACCAGCCTGGTTAATTTCCTGGCTATGAACGATCCGAAGTGTTTTTAACGGGTGACTTCATTTCGAGAGAAAGATACCAATCACAGAAAACCTTTCACCGTTAGACAACTTTTCACATCAGTCGAACTTGAAATCAATCCAGCACTTCAATGGTTCCAGCAGAACCGTTCATCCGCACCCGCTGACCGGTCTTAAGGCGCTCTGTTGCCCGGCTGACACCCACCACGGCCGGGATGCCGTACTCCCGAGCCACCACCGAGCCGTGCGTCATCATTCCGCCAACTTCTGTGATCAGACCGCCTGCTGCCAGAAAGAGCGGCGTCCAGGCCGGGTCTGTGGCCGTACATACAAGGATTTCACCAGCCTGCAATTGTTCTCCATGGGGATCCAAAATAACGTGCACCAGTCCTTCTGTTACTCCGGCGGAAACAGGGGAACCGGTTAGAGCTCCGGGAAGATCATCGACTCTGGACGGGGCGTCGTAATGGGCAGTTCCATCACTTAACAATACACGCGGGATGCGTGTCCGTCGTAATTCCCGTTCATAATCCTGCCGACGCTCCGCGACCAATCCCATCCAATCGCGTGTTTCACCATTTCCCAGAGCACGTAGTTCATGCAGGTACAGGAAAAATGCGTCATCCGGTTTTGTGAAAATACCCCGTGAGACCAGTTTTTTACCTTCCACGATCAACGCGTACCGGAAAACACTGAGCAACCGGACCACAAAAAATTTCGGCGTTTCACGCAATCCTCCCAATTCACGGAACCGGGAGATCATTCCCTTGATCACGCATGCTTTTATCGACCCAAACGGCCGGCGGCGCACCGCTTCAATGATCCTGTTTGCCGCTTCAGCCGCTTTCTCTTCGCCATTACGAAAAAGAACATCGGGAGTGACAGATGGGTCAATATCCAAATAACTCTTGAGCGCCTGGAAAAGGTTTGATGGATGTTCACACCATCGCGGCCGGCCCAGATCGATCTCGCCCACACCGCGAATGCCATACCGGACAAGGAAATTCCTTACTGCCGCTTGCGCTGCAGCAGGGAGTTTTCCCTCGTTGTATGAAGCTACCAGGGAATTGGTATCGTTTTTCTGGAAGAATGCGACAGAATCGGCATCCATTTTGATAACACTGGCAGTCTGCCACAAATGCAAATCCATCTGGGTGGTCACATTGTGCGGCAATCCGCGGGTCAGATCAAATAGAAGATCCTGGCTTCCGGGGAAAGATAGTTTTCGCAGCATGATCTGGTACGGCGCCTGTCCGCCGGCAATGGCACCCACAAGCGCGGGCATCATCGCTGCCGGTGTGGCGGTGGTGGTATTAACAAACACATCCACCAGATCCCGCAAGTCTTTACTGTTGTCGCAGCGTGACCGGAGGACTTCCAGCGCAAAATCGATCTTATCCTCGAGACGTTTTCTCCCGCGCGCCGGATTTGAAAGATTAATGATCACATTTCGGATAAGCTCAATCACCACCCGGAATAAATTGGCCTTTTCCCGTAAGGTCATGCCTGTAAATCGGGAAAACCGCGGTTCTTTCAACAACGCTTCCACGATTTTTGCGGTTTCCGGATCAATGGAAGAAAGGAACAGAATTACAAAATTCTGCCCGAAGCGTGATTGGATGAGACCCGTGAGATTGACAAATATCCGCCCCCCGGAGGTCAACACAGCCCTCTGTTTTTCGGCTGTGGTTGTTTCCCCAAATTTTTTCCCGAAACCCACGATCAAATACTTGAAAACGTCCTGTCCAAGGGGAGTATATGGGTCAAGCATCCCCTGCCAGACACCGAAAGAAAGCAGCATTTCGGTCAGGTTATCGGGAGGAGCGGGTGGAAGCGGGTATAAGGACGTTATCGGGCGTGATTGCACAATAAAAAGTTTTCCATCCGCCCATGCCCATTCCATGTCCTGCGGGCTTCCAAAGCTCTCTTCTGCCTGCCTGCCATACCGTGCCAGTTGAAGTATCTGCTCATCCGGCAGGGCTTGCTCTTCGCCTGTTTCTTTTTGTTCCAACACTGTTCCGCCACCGGATTTCCCAATGACCGCAACAGCTTTCGCTCCCAGTGTTCTGGTAAGGATTATCTCTTTTTCCATGTCAACCACATAATGGTCAGGATCCACCTGACCGGATACCAGCGCTTCTCCCAGTCCGAACGTGGCATCTATAACAGTTTGTGAACGTTTCCCGGTCAATGGATTGGCCGTGAAAAGCACCCCCGAGGCCTCGCTTTGCACCATTTTCTGGACGACAACAGCAAGGGCTACATACTGATGCGGAATAGTGTTGCGGGCGCGGTATCCGATGGCGCGGGCTGTCCAAAGGCTGGCCCAGCAGCGGACGATGGATGCGAGAAGCGCTTTTTCGCCAACTATATTGAGATATGTATCCTGTTGTCCTGCGAAGGACAGATCGGGTAGATCTTCTGCCGTGGCGGAAGAACGGATAGCGCAGGCCCAATTCCGGTCACCACCGGTATTGTATGCTGTAAAAATCTCGCCAGAAAGATCGTCCGGGATATTACCCTCAATGAACATAGACTGGATCTGCGAGGAGACCTTGTCCAGAATGGAAGGATTATCTAAATTTCGCGCTTCCAATGCCTGTTGAATGCGGTCATCCAAATGGTTGCATTCAGTAAATACCCGATACCCGTCCGTGGTGATGACAAAGCCGTCCGGAACTGGCAACCCGGTTCGAAGCAATTCCCCCAGATTAGCTCCCTTTCCTCCGGCAACCGGAAGATCTGTCCTATTTAATTCGGAAAGCAATTTAATGTATTTCATTCGAGAGACTCCGTTCATTGTACAGTTTTTCGATGTAAGAAACCCGCAACAGCGGCAGCTGTTAATGCAAGGGCTGCCGCCATCCACATCACACTTGATACAGTCAGTTTTTCCAACAACAAACCGGCTGCGGCAGACGCAAAGAAATTCGCACTACCGGTCAGCGTCTGCGAAATTCCCATCAACCGGCCGCGCATGTCTGGCGCAATGATCTGTAGAAGCATCTGCCCGTTGATCTGCACAGTGATCATTCCGACCCCGATAACCATCGCGGCCAGGCTGGCCTCGCGGAGACTGGAGCAAGTCGGAAGAAGAATCAGCGCGAATGCCATTATTACTGTCCCGATGATTCCAGCCATCACACCGGATATCCACTGTTTTACACAATTGGTTATCAATGCCCCGATCAACATTCCAGCTCCCAATCCAGACATAAGGTAACCAAATTGACCTGATTCCAACCCGAGCACAACGGTTACCAACACCACTCCGGAAACAGACATGGTTCCGACGATTAAAAATGCAGCCGTGATGGTAAGTAAGGTAGCCAGAACGGAGGGGTGTGATAGAGAAAAGGCCAGTCCCGCCTTCAGGTCGCTGCTTAGGCTGGTCTTTTCTCTTCCGTTCCATGGTTTACCCGGGATGGACAACAAAGACACTGCTGCTGCTGGTACTAGAAAGGTGGCCGCATCAATCTGGAATGCGGCTGTCAAACCATAGTTTTCCATGATCCACGCGCCAGCTGCCGGTCCCAACGCGATGGCAAATACGATGAAAACAGCAAATAGGGAATTCGCCGTCAATAACGCACCGGCAGGAACCATATCCGGTATCACAGCCGATCGAGCTGGAACGAAGAACTGGTTTATGGTTGACATGGCGAGGTAGATGGTAAAAATGTACGCAATATCAGTAGCAACCGGCAAAAGAAACACCAGAACGCCCTGTACCAGGTTGGATAACACCATGATCCACTTGCGATTCCAGCGATCCACGAATACACCGGCCAGGGTTCCGAGTAATAACGCCGGGACTGCTTTGAACACCATCAATAAACCCACCACACCGGCGGATCCGGTACGGTCATATACCAGTGATATGATCGCGACCATGAGCAGCCGGTCACCGATCATTGAAAAACCCTCGCTAAGCCAAAGTGTGACAAAAGCCGGGGATTTGAATATGGTGGAAATATTGGAGCCAGAACCTGATTTTTGGAGCATTGAGTTTTTTGACCTGATGTTCAAGCCAGATAATCGACCGACCGTACGGTCGGTTTTGGAAACAAAAAAACTATCGGATGTCTATACCCTGGAAGAAGACATCCAGAATAGCCATTGCTGTGTCAATGTTCGATTTGTGTCTTTCACCGCTTAAATACACCATGGCAAATGAACCTTGAAGCATCATCATTAGTACCCGTGATGTTGAATCCGGGTCCACCGTACGAAAAATCTCCTGATCAATCCCACGGGTAATAGCTTCTTTTAGAAGGTTCATGTATGTACTGAAAAAACCTTTAAACTCATTCCGCATTACAACCCGTGAACCGGTCACCTCACGTCGAAGAACGGAAATGATGTCCGCCGATTCAAGCAGGTACTCAACGCTGCCGGTAACAGCTGTAATAATCCGCTGCCTTGGGTCCTGCTCCGCTTCAATCACGTAAAGAGCGGCTTTCATATGTGAAAAAGTCTGTTTGATCAGAGCAGCCGCGATAGATTCCTTATCCGCGTAGTGATAGTAGATGGTAGCTTTGCCAATTCCGGCATCTGCGGCGATCTCGCGCATGGAAGCGGCTGTGTAGCCTTTATTGATAAACAGGCGGGCGGCAACTTGTAGGATTTTTTCTGAGGTTTCTTGAGCAGTCATGGGTTTGCTTTTCGACCGACCGGTCGGTCTATATGCCGATCATTATAGACCCCGAAAAAAAGGATGTCAAGTGGCAAAATAAGCCGGCCTGTATGTTGCTCAACTGGTCTGGATAGTTCGACTCTCATACATACACTATAAATTGAATACAAAATCTTGTACACTCATCATGAATAGGAGGAATGATGAGATCATCTTTCGGCAAAGCGTACATATTTACACTGATTCCCTTCCTTGTGCTTGATGCCATCTGGCTGGGGTTGGTGGCTCCATCTTTCTACAAATCGCAAATTGGTCATCTGATGGCTGATTCCCCCAACTTCCTGGCTGCTGGTATCTTTTACCTGCTCTATGTGGCCGGTATGGTAGTCTTTGTAACCGGACGTAAAGGTACACTGAAAGAGACTATCCTTCGCGGCGCGTTCTTTGGTTTTATCGCTTATGCCACCTATGACCTGACCAACCTGGCGACTCTTCAGGGCTGGCCGGTACTTGTGACAGTGGTGGACCTTATCTGGGGAACATTTTTGAGCGCAATGACTGCTCTGGGTGCGCGAAGTCTGCTTTCCCGCTTCTAACCTCACGTAGACAGATACTGGTCTGAGTAACAGCGCAACGGAATACCCGGTTGGGCCGGAATACACCAACCCTGTCGATTTGATTACAAAATTGACGGGTGGAAATTCTGCCTCTTTTCACACGTGGTCTGGTTTCGTACAATCGGATACGATTGAATTGGATTGATTTGCCATTCCGCTTATTTTCTTCCGGGAGAGAACACTATGTACGATCAAACACCTTCCAACCAGCTTGTGATCAAGGACCGGCCCTTTCTCTCACTCACGATAGCTGTGATTATGATCATCTTAGCCTTCGTGTCATTCCTATTTTCAAACGACTATTTCGCCCTTTTTATTTTTCTCTTTATTGGGCTGGTGTTTCTCGCCGTAAGCCAATCGACAACCATAGTAGCCGACCAAATCAAACGCTCGGTGACCATCTCAAACCGTTCCATATTCGGTAGTAAAGAGGTCGAAGTCCCCTTTGGACATATCGCGGATTTTGACGTGGAAACCAGCCGCACCCGATCATCCCACCGAAACCGGGGCGCCAATTACCGTCTCATCCTGATTAAAACCAATGGTGAGAGAATGCCGATGCGTAGTGTGTTCACCAGCGGATATAACACCAAAGCCCGGCAAGCCAGGGAACTATGTCAGTTTTTAAATCTCCCCGGCTGGCAGGACAAGGCAACAAATATCTTTCAGGCAGCGGTCCAGAGTCAGGCCAAATTGACACAACAACTTGATACAGTGGATCACGGGACCACTTCCGGTGTTAAATGGACCATTGAGGTTTCCAGTATGAGTGGAAAGCCGGTGAGTACCCGCTGGTTCTCACCAGATTTCACCTGTCCCGGCAAATTCGTTCTTATCGCGCAGAAACCGGTCGGTACATTAAACATACCGGGTGGTGGTCTTATCAGCAATCTCGCTTTACAAGTCTATCGGCATATGCTTGGAATCTACGGATTCCTGCCATCCGATACACCAGGGTTTGACCCGGCTGGAATAATCACCGCGCAGGATACAGATTTCGATCAAAATTTTACTGTTCTTTGCAATGATCCCGGTTTTGGACAATCGATTCTAAATCAGTGGACGATCATCCCCTGTAAAAATTGGGCGGATCGGAATCCTTTGAAAACCATAAGTAGGTCTGAGCAGCCAGGTCAATTGGTGGTTTTATTCTCTCCCCGGGGTGTGCACGTCGCGGTGATGGGAACTCTCCCGCGCATCCAGACGGATGATCTGATCAATCTTGGAGTTGATGTGGTTAAAGCACATGGGGGTGGTATCCGTCAGTAACTCGGGAGTACCAGTTTGACCTGGGACATACCAGAGCATCCCGGCCTAAAGTTGTCGGGATCAGCCATTGAAAATTTCAACCAGGGTGTATAATCGCACACGTCCGCATGCGGACAATCTCCACCCCCTGGAGCCTAACTATGGCAGAAAATCCCATCGGTAAAAAATCATTCCCATTTCTCTGGGCTGTTATTGGCATGTTTGTGGTCCTTGGAGTAATATTCGCGTTTGTCTTACCCAAAACAAGCGCCCCTGCACCAACTGCGACCGCCACCCTGGTGGAAGCAACCGCGACATCAGCCCCAACCTTTACATCCACTCCAACGGAAATCCCTCCGACACCAACCGATATTCCGACTGCGACACCCACTGAAACACCCCTTCCCAGTCCGACTCCCATTCCGCCACTGGCCATGCAGGAAGATGGGTTCTCTGCCTGGTGTTACCCTGACGGTCAGGTTTCAGCACCGCCTTCCGGTGAAGGCATCTCCATCCCGCCTGAAGGTGTCAACCTTTCAACAGTTGTCGATGGCGTTCCTGAAGTTCCCATCCCCAATTTTTCCTGCAATTACGTGTTTGAGTTTAACCAGAAGGCCCCTGAAGGGTTGAAAGTTGAGATCTATGACTGGTTGAATAAGAGCCCGGTTTTCAATCTCGATCTCAAGCCCGCCGTCGACAACGAGAACGCGGCGGTGCTTTACACCACGAACGCTTACCTGAGCAAGCAGATGTTCTGGGAGTACACGTACACCTTCGTTGTTAAAGATGTGGACGACAATATCCTCTGGAATAACAAGGTTCGTCTGAATGTGCCCTGGCGGCCGCAAATCTGTCTGGCCGGGGTACTGCCCAAAGCAACCACAATGCGGTGCCCTCTTCGTCAGGATTCGCATCCCTGGGATCCCTGGTATGGGAAGACACCCGTCCCGAACGATGATGACAACCCGATCCCATAGGATCAAGATCAAGATCACAAAACGTGTGCTGGCTTTTCCGGCACACGTTTCCTTTTTGTTACTCTGATCGCATCGCGCTTATATAGCGTCTCACAACCGGAATGCGGACTATCAGCAAAATAAACACGATAAACAGGTAGACAACCGGCCATAAGATGTTGCCGCTCAATGTTGCCAGGTTGCCTTTCAGCGCCCAGGCAAAATGCAGACCTGCCAGAGGGGCGGCAAGGTAAACCAGCCGGTGAAGCCGTTTCCAATTCCTGCCCAGCCATACCATGGCAGGTCTGTTGGATGAAACAGCCAACAAAAACAGAATGAGAAAAGCGGCAACCCCGACAATGATGAATGGTTTTCCAGCCGCGTCTGCCATCAGCCGGTTTATGTCCATTCCATAATCCAACACGACAAACAACAGCATGTGGGCGGCCGCGTAGTAGAAAGAATGCAGTCCAAAGATTTTTCGCAAAGGAATGAGAATGGGCCATCCGGTGAAGATCTTTACCGGTGTGCTGGCAAGTGACAACCCCAGCAGGATTATGGCCGTGAGTCCGGTTCGTTGAACAGCAGCCTGGATCGGGTTGACGCTCAAATTATCGGTAATGGCCGCCAATAACAGAACCACTGCCGGCAACCATAGCAAAAGCCGGACGATTAACAAGATCATGCGGTCTCTGGGCATTAATGGCGTTTTTATGGACACCTTACCTCCTAAAAATACTGGTCGAGGTCCATCCCTGCGTACAAACCAGCCACCGATTCGGCATAACCATTGAACATTATTGTTTCGCGCCGTTTGAACTCCCCAATTCGCCGTTCTGTCTCCTGCGACCAGCGCGGGTGGGGCTTACCTGGATTCACATTCGAATAAAAACCATACTCGTTGGGAGCGACCGAAGACCACAGGGTATCCGGTTGTTCTGCCGTCAGCTGAATTTTAACAATGCTTTTTATGCTCTTGAACCCATATTTCCAGGGGACAACCAGCCGGAGCGGGGCGCCGTTTTGATTGGGCAATTCCTTCCCATACAATCCGGTGGAAATCAGTGTGAGGTCATGCATGGCCTCGTCCAGGCGCAGGCCTTCTGTATAAGGCCAGGGGAACGCGGGATTGCGCAACCCGGGCATTGAGTCTGGCAGTGTGGCTGACACAAAACGTACATACCTGGCCTCAGAGGTGGGCTCAACCTCTTTCAAAATAGCTGCCAGAGGAAATCCCAACCAGGGAATCACCATAGACCAGCCTTCCACACAGCGCATCCGGTACACACGTTCCTCGCGGGGAAACATCGCCAGAATGTCTTCAATAAGAAAGGTTCTTGGACGATTTACCATCCCTTCAACTGCCACTTCCCAGGGTCTCACGGTCATCTTCGCGGCAAGGGGAGCAACCTCTTCCTTGCCAAGGGAGAATTCGTAAAAATTGTTGTATCCTGCTATCGCTTCAAATGATGTTGCGGGATCGCCCAATTCGTCCAGTTTTGAGTAGTCCGGTTCAGTCTGTCCGACTTCATTCTTTGTGGTCTCAACACCACAGGCGGTTAGCGCGACTACGCCAAGGCCGATAGCTCCCATTTTTAAAAAATGTCTCCGGTTTATATATACATCTTCCGGTGTGATATCCGATGGTTTCAGCGTCGGGTCATTCCAGGTTTTTTTCATGTTATCCTGCCATTTCAAACGTACAAAAAACTACCGTTATTAAGTCAGATTATGACGGTTATTATGAATAAATCCATTGATTGTAGAAACTTTGAATTTATAGTTTGTGAAAAATTGCACATATTGCGCGACCATGCGCACCGGAAAACAGTGACTTATCTCATCTTGAAAAAGAGTAAAGCTCTTGCTATCCTATATTGGTAAGAAACCTCTGAAGGAGGAACGATTGAAGATCGGATTCTCCATAAATGTTT
>JAAYYW010000296.1 GCA_012515195.1 Leptolinea sp. | reverse complement strand
TTGCCGTAGAAAAGCTTCTGCAGGTGAAGTCGCGTTACGGACTCCTTCAATCATCGGATAGCCCTCGGTTTCCAGGTTGGTCCAAATTGTCGGGCAGATGCCAGCTCGTGGCATTGGGAATGCTGTCGATGGCTGGGGAATAGACCTTAATATCCAACAAGGGAGTGCCATCCAGCGCATCCAATCCTTTGACCACTAACTTGTTCCCTTCCCGGCGTAGAAGATCAGCAATGCACAGCGCGATCGGGTTTGGACGGTTGGGTGAGCGACTGGCAAACACGCCTACCGGTTCTTTACTGAAAGGGGTCTTCGATTGGAGGATTTCACGATTCGAGCGATCGCCCCAATACAAGACGTAAATATGCGACACTTTCTCAATCTCCTTGAGTGCATCTCCAAATTCCGGTAAGATTTCGAGGATCATCTCTTTATCCGACATCCTGCCCTGGCGTGGGGCATCCCCGCGTTCCAAGTATGGGCTGTGGATCACGCCGATTTGTTTGAGTTCCATTTTATTCTCCTCTACCATTAACTTTTCATCTGTTTTTCAAAACACTCTGGGCAAAAAAGTTTCCCTTCCAACAGGCGCAGGCGGGGTTCCATGGTCTTCTCGCCGCAAGCATCGCAGACCACTGAGTTGAAAATTCGCGCACGTGGAGGGATTTCCGGTTCAATCGTTTTTACTTCCACCAGGTCTGACAAAGGCATCGAAAGAATGGTCTCGATGCGCTGCTGGCGCAGGCGAGCTGATTCCTTTTCCTCTTCCTCGCTGACGTCACCTACGCGGACACGCTTCATCAATGCGCTTTCTTCGGCGCCGGCAGGTTTTATCGCATCCGGTTTCATCACAATGCGGATCGCCTTGCTGTCGCTGCGCCGTATGAATCGGAAAGCGTTCTTGCCGTAATCCAGGTAAATCAGGTTGCCCTTTCCAAAGGTACAGCCTGTGATGTATTGGATGGCATCCACGGCACAGTTGTTGGTCTCAACCAATGCGACCACTTCTTCGTCGCCAGGGCGTTCGCCCATTTCTAGTAAAGCCTGTTCGGCTACGCGAATACCGATAGCGAGACCAGGACATAAATGCCCATGAAATGCTTGTACTTTTGAAACGTCAATGTTCATGTTATTCTCCTGTTTGAAAAGGATTAAAAGAATAATTTCATTAGTTTAAGTGCCTGCTGTTTCCAGGGCAAGCGGTGAGTAACGCCAGAATCACCAGTCATGTGTTCTTTATTTTCCAGATACCAACGATAATTTCTCAGCATGGCTGCCTGGTTAGAATAAGAAGGTTGAAAAGCTAGTACCTTTTGTGCTTTTTCGATGGAAACAAACGAATCTTTTGCTGCTGTCTCATAAATCCAGGGGTAAAGGGGGGATAACTTAAGAATTTCCAGAACTCTCAATGTGGTTACAACAGGCGCAGTAGGTAATGTCACGATCTGTTTACCAAAACCTGCTTCGTTCAGGACAGCTTGATAATCCTGTTTCATCGTAGTAAATTCACCCGAACCAACATTAAAAGTGTCATTCACGTTTGTTTCATCTAGTGACATGCAATTCAGAATGACCTGACATAGGTCTTCTACATCAAGAAGTTGGTAACGATTCTTGCCAGTGCCAATCATTGGAAAATTACGCCCCTCACTGGCCCATTCATAGAAGATAGCAAACACCCCTAACCGTTCCGGGCCGACAAAAGATTTTGGCCTTAAAATTGGAATACACATTCCCTTATGCCGGTATTCCTGACAGATTTCTTCAGCCTTTATTTTCGATTCCCCATATGGACCAACTCCACTCATCGGATCTGTTTCGAATAATGGATGGTGATCAGGGATGCCATATACTGCAGTGGTTGAGATGTGGATAAACCGCTTTATCCCATATTCCAATGCCTGCTGCAAAAGAATGCGGGTTCCATCAATTTGAGTAGAGTATATTTCTTCCGGTGGATATAGCGGCAGAGCAGCCGCAGTGTGAATAACAATATCAGAATCTCTCATACTTTTTTTTACAGCTTGTGGATCGCGAATATCTCCTTGTAGGAATGTAATTTGATCGCGTTCAGGGTAGGTAAAATCGACCAGATCAATGCCTGAGATATCCTTGTAACCGTGGAAGAGCAGATAACGGACCAAATTAATGCTTAAAAATCCGCTG
>JAAYYW010000295.1 GCA_012515195.1 Leptolinea sp. | reverse complement strand
TTTGGAGTATATAAAAACCTTCCAAGGACCACTAGTTATGTGGCTGTTGGCCGCTTTTCATGGAAAAGTGTTATATACACTTTCTGGATTAAAAAATAGTTACGCGCGAAATAATGTGATAGCTGGATCGATTGTAGGGCCTACTCTTGGAGTTTGGCTATCAATGGTGTCAGTTCAGTTGATAGCAGTTGGAATTGCCAGCACGATTATGGCAACCAGACCCATTATGATGCTTCCCCTATCGAAATGGATCTATAAAGAGAATATTTCCTACCGTGCTATTGTCGGGACAATACTCGCCCTTATCGGAGTCACGATTATCTTTATCTTGGGTTAGCCTAATAGGATGACGCACAGCGGAATCCGCGATTTTCCCCCGGTGAGTTCGGAACATGATGAAACCGCATAGCAAGGTGTGTGTAATGCAAGGAATCCTTGTATGATGCACCACGCAAAACCCGCTGGTAGTATTCTTTGGATAATTCAGGACCCTGTGGATCATATTCCGATGATTCACCATAATAGTATTCACTATAAATATCATTGACCCATTCCCTGACATTTCCGATCATATCCAGAACACCATAGGGGGTTTTCCCATCTGGATAACTGCCAACAGGGCGGGTGGTGTTGAATGCCATGCCAAACAATGCCTGATTCCCATTGGGTGGTTCATCACCCCAGGGGTATAGTCGGGCATCTGTTCCACGAGCGGCTTTTTCCCATTCAGCTTCCGTTGGAAGACGGCGGCCAACCCGCTCACAATAAGTTTTGGCCTGATCCCAGGTCACATAGATTACTGGATGGGTATCATAGTCAGGATTAATATAATTGGGGTTTTGTTCAAGGTCATGGACAATATCAGGGCAGCTTCCAGAAGCAATACAACGCTTATACATACCCTGCGTTACTTCTGTCTGATCGATCCAATAACCACTTAGATAAACATTATGTTGTGGCTTTTCTTGAAGTTCAGCCTCATTAAAATCGTCTGTGGAACCCATGATAAAAGTACCAGAAGGGATATAAATCTCAGTCATGCCATCTATTCCAGAAACACGTGTTGTCCCGATAGGTGGTTCTGGTGTGGCCGTGGGTGTTTCTGTTGGTGTAGGAGCGTTGGCTGTCATGGCAACAGATGTGGCGGTAGCCATGAGATTTGCCTGTTCAGTGGAAAGAACTTGAGCAGTCATGGTGGCGTTCATTTCCATGACCAGCTGGTTTACATCTTTTGTTGGTACTTGGTTAGGAGCACTTCCACCAATTGCACCAGTCCGGAAAAGGATGATACTTCCAAACACCAGTAGTAGTAGAACAAAAGCACCACCAAGAAATAAATATGTCTCTTTTCGATGTGCGGTGACGTGTTTCATTTGAGATTCTCTTTGATTTTTATATGTAGGCGCCCTCGCCGAGATTCGAACTCGGAACCAACAGATTCGAAGTCTGGTGCTCTGTCCATTGAGCTACGAAGGCGTGAATACGTATTATAACCGTATGTCGCTTTTCTTACAAAGAAAGACCGGGATACTTTTCGGTATCCCGGTCAATGTGTTATTTGAAATTTGTCATTAAGGGACTGAATAAGAAGGCGTAATTATCTTTACTGCCCTCCATTGGATAGAAGTAAAACAGGAAGGAAACTGGTTTATTCATCATAGCAAAACGATTGTTTTGAGTGAGGTTGATGGTTACATCTTCCCATTCACCAAATCCATGAATACGGTTTACAAGTTCCTGCTCAGCACCGCCATCAATGGAATAGGCTATCCTGAAACGCACATTACAATTGGTATAGCCTTCAAGACACCCAAACTTCAACGTAAGGTGCGATCCTTCAGGTACAACAACCTGCGGAAATTGACCGACAATATAGCTATCTTTTTCTTCAGGAGCAACCATTACAATCGCCGGATCGTTTTCCTTTACACCGCCTTCAATTGCCGGGGCTGTGTTGAGAAACACAAAACCTCTCGGATCATCTTTGGTACCAGGGCAGGGTAAGACTCCAGCAGGCGTTTTCCAGGAAGCGCTACACATATTGGCAACGAAATCGTAGGTTTCACCGACAAAGATCTCTGACCAGATGGATTGCTCTTTGCCCTTATTGTCCATCACACCAAAAACCTGGCCTTTGCTGTTCATCAATTTCCATTGACTGAAAACATGTTTCCCGATGTCCTGGGGAGCCGTTAATTCAACAGATACATGGGCGGTCTGGCCGGGAAGAATATTTTGGGTGGTGAGGGGAACCCGATTAGAGGCTTCCATTAAGGCCGCACCGATCCATACAAGACTATAATCCGAAGTCCAGATGCAGGTTCCAGAGTTCTTGATTGCCCATGTTTTGACAAATTTTGTACCTGGAGGAACCATCGTTCCGTCTGGGATAGTTATATCAGCAACAAATGATGCGTAGTCTGTGCAATTCCCCGGGGCTGCTGTGGGTTTGACTGCAGAGGCCGCCACTGTTGTTGGAAGCGGAGTTATTTCTTGAATGCTCTCTTCTTTAGTGGGTGTCGGTTCAGGTGTGTCAGTCGGCTGAGCTTCTTTTGTTTGTTGAACACCGGCAACCTGCGTCGTTAGAGCTGAAAGCGTTTGTGCCACAGCCGCATTGATCCTGTTCTGAACATCCATCGAATCGGGAGTTGCTTCTACAGGAGAACATGATGTTAGCAATAAAACGCTTAACAAAAAGGCGGTTAATAGTCTCCGGGATTTTGTCATATTGGGTTCCTTTACTCACAGCAATAAGCGTATTTGTGACATGAATTATACATGGTTTCAAAAATCAATTTGTTGCAAGTAATAGACCAAAGAAAAAGTATGTAGTGGACCCCAAAAACTAGACACTGCCCTAAGGGGGAGGTAGACTAGGAAAACGAGGTTCACGATGAGAGCTAGAAGAAAATTTGATCCAGAGTTCAAAGCAAAGGTAGTGCTGGAGATGATCCGGGGCGAAAAAGGACTAATGCAAGCCAGCCGGGAGTACCAAATTAAAGACACGGTACTTTCGCGTTGGAAACAAGAGTTTTTGGAAAAAGCACCGGAAATATTTCGGAATGAAAAAGATGAATTTGCCGGTCAAGATGTTGCCCGGATGCAAGAGTTGGAACGCATGGTAGGCCGGATGGCCATGGAGCTGGATGCAGCAAAAAAAGTATTCGGGATTTCGAGCTCAATACTCTCGGAAAGAAAACAGCGGTAAGCATGATGCACGAGAGGCTCAAAATCCCGGTTTCCGTTGGGTGTGAGTTAATAGACATCCCGCGGAGTACGTACTATTACCGCAACCGGGTCAAACAAGAAACAAGACTTGAAACCGATATGTTGATTGTCTGTGGTCAGTTTCCGACCTATGGAACTCGCCGAATAACCTACCAGTTACGCAGGCGCCCATTTGGATATGCCATCAATCGAAAGCGTACCCATCGTTTGATGCACGCCAAAGGATTGCTGAGGATACCCAAACGGAAAACCTGTTGGACGACCAACAGCAATCATCCTTACCCACGTTATCCCAACTTGTTGAAGAAGATTGAAATCATCCGGCCAGATCAGGTCTGGGTGAGTGATGCCACCTATATTCGGTTGAGAAACAAATTCATTTATCTGGCCATTGTGATGGATGTTTTCACCCGGGCCATCCGTGGATGGGAGCTTAGTACCAGCCTGGATCAAGAAATGACCTTGAATGCCCTTCGCAAAGGCCTACTGGATCGGAAGCCAGAAATTCATCATAGTGACCAGGGTATCCAATATGCTGCCCATGCCTATGTCGATTTGCTTCGGGCAAATAATATTCAAATCAGCATGTCTGCACCTGGTAAGCCTGAAGAAAATGGGTATGCTGAACGCTGGATGAGAACATTCAAAGAAGAGGAGGTTTTTCTTACAGAGTATCAAGATTTCGCAGATGCCAGACACCAGATTGGTGAGTATATTGATAATATGTACATGACGAAACGGATCCATTCCTCATTAGGTTACCTGACACCGGCTGAATTCGAGGACGCCCATCTGTTGCTTTCCTCTGTCCCGGTACCCCCTAAGGAAACCTGAAATACTGTCCAACTTTATGGGTCCACTACA
>JAAYYW010000294.1 GCA_012515195.1 Leptolinea sp. | reverse complement strand
GCATATCCCTGCCCGTCGGCATGCAGGTCGATCACTGCCCGGCGTCCATCATATGCGCCGGCAAGGAATACCAGCATCATCACAGCTACAGAAATTCCGCAAGCCCAACCACCCCGCTTCCAAAGACCATGCAGGATATAAACGAAAATCAGGATCAGACATACAAACGATGGCACCAGAATACGGTTTTCCAGCGCGGTTGATGCATCCAGGAATGTCAGAGAGAGCAACAGTACAACCAGATAAAACAAAGATTGTATTGTAAATAGAAATGCGCCGCGCCAGCCGGTTTGTGTTTTCTCTTCGTTCTTTTTTCCCAGTCGCCAGAAGATGTAAACCAATACAACCAAAGCAATTATCAGTGAGATCGCAAAACTATCCGAAAGACGGGAAAAATGTTCGTACAAATTCAAACGTTCAGGGAAGAGAAAAGAAAGCAGGGTTTGTGTACCTTCTCGCAATTTATCCGATGTCAGCGGGTGATATAACAGACTTCGATTGGCGGCTGTACCGGAAACCATCATATTACGCGCCACCCAGGCCAATCCGCCCAAAAGACTGAACAACAAGAACCAACCGATCTTGATAAAGCGGGATTTCCATGTCGGCATAAAGACGAAGAAAGCCGCCACCCCGGTAGCCAGCAACGAAAGCCCGATATACCGCGTCAGGTAGGTTAAGCTTACCAGGACTCCCGCGGCTGCGGTGAAATACCATTCATGTCTTTCCAACGCGTATAAAAGTGCCAGCAAAGATGCCAGCATAAGCGTAATAAAGAGTGGCTCACTGAGGGCGAAGGTATGCGCACGAATAACCGATTCCGACGTAACAACAAAAACCGCCCCCGCGAGCGCCCATAACCGGGAACGGGTTAGTTTCAATACCAGCAATGCGGAGAGCATACCATTCAACGCAAAGCATACCAGGCTTACCAGCCAGCCAGCCTGGATCATGTCGACACCGGCCGACCCGACAGCTGCCAGGGTGTAAGAATAGAGCGGTACATTGACTGTCAACGGTTTGATCTCTCCACCGCCAGACGTCCGGCTGTAACCATGACCGGCCCGGATATTTTCCGCTCCACCGATATACACAACTGAATCATTGATTAGACCTGGACCGTAGGGAGTAGCATAAACCAGTGCCGCCACACCTGCAGCCAGTATCAAGATTAATATTCCCCAGAATAGAACAGGGTGATATTTGACCGGTATTCGACCGGCAAAGCTCTTAATTTGAGACAAGTGCATCCTCATTTGTTCGCGTAAAACGCGAAGCTTATTATAATGGAGAATAACATTAGACTAAATTCTATAAGAGGGACTCAAATCATGAAGATTGAAAAAGTATCGTACGCCGGCTGGAAAAACTGCATTCAGGTTGAGAATTCAACCATTCAGGTTATTGCCACCACTGACGTAGGACCACGGGTTGTCTTCTGCGGTTTTATGGGCAAAGAGAACCTCTTTTATAACAACCCGGCAGAAATGGGGACATCCGGCGCGAAAGAATATGTTGGATACGGCGGTCATCGCCTGTGGGCAGCCCCTGAACTAGCTGAACGCACATACTATCCAGACAACTTCCCCCTGGAAGTGAAAACGTTCGACAATGGCGTGCTGCTTACATCTGCAGTGGAGACAACTACCGGCCTGCAGAAATCCATGGAAATCCGCATGGATGAAAAGCAACCAAAAGTCGTTGTGCGGAACATGATCAAGAACAGTGGTCTTTGGACAGTGAAATTTGCCCCCTGGGCACTTTCGGTAATGGCGGCCGGCGGTGTGGCCGTTCTGCCTGTCAAACCCCGCGATTTCACACCCGGCTTGCTGCTTCCGTCACACGACATCGCGATCTGGCCGTACACCCGCATGACAGATCCGCGCTTCACCTGGGGAGACGATTACATTTTGTTGCGCCAAAAATCGGATGCTGTACCGACCAAAGTAGCCGTGATGAATGAAATCGGCTGGGCTGCCTGTGTGTTCCCGCACGCGACATTCATCAAATTCTTCACCCGCGAATCCGGCGAAGAATACGTTGATTTTGGAACCAACCTCCAAAGCTGGACAAACAAGGATTGTCTGGAACTGGAAACCCTCGGTGCGTTCAAGATGGTCGAACCCGGTGAGACCGTCACACACGAAGAGACCTGGTACTTTGCCGAGAATATTCCCACTCCCAAAAACGATGAGGATGTTAAGAAATCTATTCTTCCCGTCGTCCAGAAAGCTATGAGTAAGTAAAACGTCAATTCCGGGCACAAGATAAGCGGGCGTTTTGCCCGCTTTTTTTTACGTTATTCCTGTTGGGGAAGGCCAACCGGATATTTTAATATCGCGCCATGATCACTGGAAAAAACTTCAGATAGACCCTGTGTAAACAATTCCGTTCGTTTGTCAGCTTTATCCCCATAAATGGACGCAAATTGAGCTTCCAGTGTATCAAAGACAACCAGTATGGTCTTACCTGATTTGAATTCTGCTTCAGCCGGATCCCTGCCAACAGGTCCATCTCCATATCGGGTGAACGGATAGGCAGGATCATCGAAATAGATTTCGGCCACCGGGCTTGCCACTCGGCCGGTAAGGTAGAGCACAGCCATGGTTTCATTTGTCACCAGTATCTGGTTGACAGGCAATTCTTTAATACCATCAATGACGCGCGACTGACGCCAGACTCGGGCGTTATACCCCAGTCCGGTTTCCGAGTTTTGAATGACGATTCGGATGGTACGAATCCCGTACCACGAAACAAATCCAAGCAGTATGATCCAGATGACCGCTTTCCACCAACGCGAAGCATTATGTTCACTTATCTGAACCAAAATCAAACCAGCAATCCAGATGACCGCCGTGTGAGCCGGCGACAACATGCGGTTATCGATGGTGATCGGAGGATACGTTGTGAGGTATACCAGCAACAACAGCCCGATATAAATGCCGGTAAAGATCCAAAGGGATAACAATAGCTTCCCAACCGCAGCCGACCGTTTGATCCGGCACTGCCAGAAGGTCAATACTCCCAGAGACGCAAAGAAAACCAGAGGAAGGAATGAGTTGATCCAACCCGGATACGGAGGGGCTTCAAGGAAAGATGCGGGCAACGCCCAAACGACAAGGGCCGAGTTCAATTGCGGCCAGAAAAGCATCAGCCTTTCCCGCATTTCTTCCAGCGTCAACACCGTCCGCGCCGAGACGGAGTCCGTCCAGCCAAGTTGCACGACCATCCAAACCGCCATCGGGATAATGCCAACCAGACCGATCCGGAACGCGGTAAACAAGCGTTTCCTGAACGTAACTTTGCCCCAGAGCAAATAAACCAACAGACTGGCAGCCAGAAAAGCCGCGGCTGAATAGCGGGCGGCCGCCGAAAATCCCAGAACAAGTCCACAGAGTTCCGGCCAGCCCAATCGGTGGGGTATATCTGCGTCCAGGTGCCGCAACAAAAACACCAACCCGCCAAAACCAAACACCAGGGTGACCGGTTCAGCCATTGCCCATGAATAGACCGGCAATAGAACAGGGGAACAGGCAATCAACCACGCGGGCAGACTGGACATCCAACGACTGCCTGTTGTTTTCAACGATACCCAACCGGCTAAAAAGATCATTCCGCCAAACAACGCGATATTCAACCAGCGGGCTACCGGCGTAAGATCAACGCCCACTGCGGCGAATGGTGTCAGCATCAGAGGGAAAAGCGGAGCGGAATATGGCAGCAACCGGAAAGATCCATCCGGTTCCACCAGGCCCAGGCCAATACCCCTTGCCAGGTTTTGCGCGGATGTCAGGTATATGGTCGCGTCACCGCCAACACCCGGTCCCAGGAGGGTACTCCAGGCAACCAAAAGCATGCCTGTCAGGGCAGCCAGTACGATCAGTCCGGGTGTAACCCATTGTTGCCCATTTCCAACCGGGTTATTCAGGAAACTCAATATCTGTTCCCGTCCGGTGTGATCTTTCACTTTTCCACCTGTACGCTGAAAACAGCCATTCCACCCGGCTGTGCTTGCATCTCAAAACCAAACGATTCAATCAGTCTCTTTGTCTGACCCCAGTCCATGTAATAAGCCGGGTCAACCAGCACCCATCGCACATCAAGTTCTCTTAGCAGGCGTGTACTATTTTCATCCGGGAAGTTTTCGAGAATAGGTTTGACGCTCTTGTATTGCGCCGGCGGGAAGGCATTGAAAAAGCCGCCAACATACGGTTTGCCATGCACCAATGTATAGTAGGTATGCTCCTGGTCCTCCGCTATCGAGAAAGGCATCTGCACAACTGCGCCATCCCCCGCCTGAGAGAGCAGCCAGGTATCCACCTCGCGGGCTTCAACTGGAGCAAATTCCGTGTATGCGCCCGGATAAAAATCAATAATGACCAGTAGAATCAACAGTATGGCGGCGGCATTCTTCCAGCGGGGAGCTATTTG
>JAAYYW010000293.1 GCA_012515195.1 Leptolinea sp. | reverse complement strand
TGGGGAAAGGGCTATGAAAAACAAGGATCGCCGTTCTGGTAAACAAAAGGAAGCGTCACAGGAAGCGGATGCTTCGAATGGGCTATCATCAGAGGATTTACTGGAAGACCGCTCTTTGATCATTGTCTCCAACCGGGGCCCTTCTGGTCTTGTTATGAATGTTGATGGAACATTTCAACCTCCGCATGGTAGTGGAGGGTTGGTTACCGCTCTTCTGGGATTGGCTCATAACATCGATATAAATTGGATCGCAGCCAGGATTGCGGAAGAGGACGATCTGGCCGGTGAGACGCTGCATTCCGAGATCCAGATCGCGGAAGATGATCGCAGGATCAATATGCATCATGTGTCGATCCCGGAAGATGTGTACGATGGGTATTACAACGTAATATCCAACCCGCTCATCTGGTTTATGCAGCATTCTATGTGGGATTATATAACCAGCCCGACGATAACCCGTGCGACCTGGGATGCCTGGGAAAAAGGGTATATCGAAGCCAACCGCATGTTTGCTCGATCATTGTATGAGTTGGTAAAGGCCACTCCCGGCCGAAAGTTAGTTATGTTGCAGGATTATCATTTGTACCTCGTTCCGCGTATGTTGCGCAATCTTTTACACCGTACCCGCCGCTCTGAAGATGTCACCCTGACCCATTTTGTCCATATCCCATGGCCGGGTTCCGAAGAGATTCGCATGCTGCCAGCCGGTATGCGGGCAGCTATTCTGGATGGCCTGGCAGCAGTGGACTTGCTCGGGTTTCAAACAAAGAAGGATTGTAAGAATTTTTTGCAATCCGCCGAATCCCATTTACCAAGAGCCAATGTGAATTTCCATTACAGCCGGGTATGGTTTAGGAATCACGCCACCAATGTGCAGGATTTTCCGATTTCCATAGATGTCGCGGCTCTAAAAGAATTGGCCGAATCGGAAGAGGTTGATCAGCTTCGAATCCAGTTCGAAGAGATCATTCAAGACCAGCAATTGATCTTACGGGTGGATCGGACGGATCCGAGTAAGAATATTGTACGGGGGTTCCAGGCATTTGGAGAGATGCTTGAACTTCATCCTGAACACCGGGGGAAAGCGAAATTTTTGGCCATGCTGGTTCCTTCAAGGCTTGATGTTGAGGAATACCATGATTATCATAATGAGATAATGGCAGCGGCTGGATGGGTCAACTCACAATATGGAACCGGAGATTGGGAACCGATACGCGTTTTTCAGGGAGAGAATTATCCGCGCGCCATTGCGGCATTACAGTTGTATGATGTATTACTCGTGAATTCCATCGCCGATGGTATGAATCTGGTTTCCAAAGAAGGCCCTATAGTAAACCACAAAGACGGCGTACTGATACTCTCAGACCTAACCGGTTCCAGCCAGCAATTGGAACCGGGGGCGCTCATCATTTCCCCCTGCGACGTGTATGCAACGGCAGAGGCCATGCACCAGGCTTTGACCATGACCTCTGAAGAGAGATCTTTACGCGCGAACCGTCTGCGATGGCTGGTGGAGGAGAATGACATAAATGCCTGGTTTAAAAATCAGATCAAAGCGATCAATAAGATGGGGTGTTGATCTCTCGGTATTAAAAGTTGGCTATTAGAACTGATATGTTTTATGTCAGTCAAGAATGGTGGAGAACTACATATGAACACAGCTATCTTGCATTATTCCGCGCCACCGGTTGTCGGCGGGGTGGAAATGGTCATTCACGCGCATGCGGAACAATTCCTTGCTGCTGGTATGCCAATCACAGTTATTGCGGGGCGTGGTCAGGCATCCGCTTTGCCGCCTGGTGCGGCTTATACGCAAATCGCGGAGATCGATTCCTTGCACCCGGAAATCTCCGCTGCGACAGAGGTATTAAATTCCGGCACAATCCCCGATTCTTTCGATGGGCTTGTTGGATCATTAATGGATCAGATTCAACCTGTACTTTCTCAATATGACAATCTGATCGTACACAATGTGTTTACCAAGCATTTCAATCTGCCGCTTACAGCCGCTCTCTTTCGGTTAATGGATGCTGGTTCCATAAAGAACTGTATCGCATGGTGTCATGATCTTACCTGGAGCAGCGAAAGATCACGCGGGAAAGTATTCTCGGCTTATCCGTGGGATTTATTGAAAACATACAAAAGCCAGATCACATATGTTGCCATTTCGCAGCAACGGCGAAAGGAATTGATAGAAACTACGGGATGTCCTTCGGATAAGGTGCGGGTTGTGTACAATGGCGTTGATCCGGCGCTGATGTTGGGTTTATCTACTGAAGCGAAGCGGTTGATCGATTCGATGGACATTCTTTCAGCGGATTTGATCCTGTTAATGCCGGTACGGATCACGAAGGCAAAAAATATTGAGCTGGCTATTCGGGTTGTGGAAGCCTTGAAGAAAATGCATTGTTCTGCCAGAATTATCCTTACCGGCCCCCCGGATCCGCATGATACGGAAAGCATGGCTTATTTTCGATCACTGCTTGAATTACGCCGACAGATGGGGGTGGAAAATGAAATGAAGTTTGTATACGAATTCGGCCCGAATCCGGATGAGGGTTTGATTATTGACCGCAAGACTGTTTTTGAATTATACCGGGTCGTTGACGCCCTTTTTATGCCGTCACACAAAGAGGGGTTTGGCATGCCGTTGGTGGAAGCCGGTATTTTAGGGTTGCCTATCATAACAACCCGAGTCCCGTCATACAGCGAATTAATGGATGGGAAAGCCCTGGCGGTTCCACCGGACATGGACCCAACCGATTTGGCCAAAGAAATATTGAACTGGTTGGAAAGCAAACCGGAATACCATAACAAGGTTAAGGTGCGAAGAAGCTTGACGTGGAAAGTTATTTTTGAGCGCGATATCCTACGCTTATTAACAAAGCCGGCGCATCCATGAAGATAACTATTGAATCCCTGGCTTTGCAGGCTGCCAGCGCGAACAAACTGCGGCTATTTCTGGATTATGACGGAACCCTGGCGGATTTCGCACCGTCGCCCGATGATGTTCTACCCGACAAAGAGCTGATCGGATTATTTGACGATCTGGTTTCTATGCAGAATCTATTGCCCGCCATAATCAGCGGAAGGCGGCTTTCACACATTCAGAAGCTGCTTCCCGTAAAAGGACTGCTCCTGGGTGGAACCTATGGGATAGAGTTGCTTTTGCCTGATGGCAAACAGATGAACGCCTTTCCTTATGAAAAACTCAGACCCACCGTTGAGAGATTGGAACCCCGGTGGAGATCACTCATTTCAGGGAAAGCTGGTTTTTATTTGGAGGACAAGGGATGGAGTCTGGCGCTGCATGGTTTGAGAGCGGCGAAAGCAGAGGCAGACATCGCCTTTTTATCTGCCTTGACAATAGTGATGGAAGAGATTGCCGATCCCCACTTCCGGGTAATCCAGGGCTACCGGTTTCTGGAGTACGCGCCGGTTGTAGCCAACAAATCAAAAGCCGTGCGAAAGGTGCTGGACGAGTTTACACCGGGGGATGCGATGATCATCTATATTGGTGATGATGATAAAGATGAAGAGGCGATGGAAGTGGTGATCGATTCTGGCGGGTATGGCATAAAAGTATCTTCAAAACCCGAGAAATCGCGGGCTCAATTCACCATTCACGATCCGTCTGGTGTGCGATTTTGGTTGCGGAGACTATATTCCGCGTCTCGTTCTGGCGCAGACAATTGATCGGGTTAGCATCAACCAAACGCTCTGTAACTTTGGAACTCACATATAAGAAGAAGAACGCCCACACTCTTGCGGCGTTCTTCTTGGTAGAAAACTGAGTGAGCAATTTAGGCCACACCTCTGGCGGATAACCCGCCGACCAGCCATATTCGACCGATAAGCCAGACCAAAGAAATTCCACCACAGACAAATAATATAGATGAGATATCTCCCATAAACAGCATAATAAATCCGAACATCCCACTAAATAGGATCACTCCCGCAGCTGCAATATAAAACAGATCAAGCAAAGCCGGCAAACAAATGTATATGATCCACAGCTTGGTTTTTGTCGGGCGGATGGATGGATTGACCTTCCAGTGATTGATCTTTTTTATGAAAGTGAGTATCACGGTAATCTGGATCACGGGTAATAACAGGAGAGCGCGCAGCAGCCAGGGAAGGGTCCACCAGTTATCGGGTTGCGGGGTTTCTCCGGTGAGCTGTCTGGCGACTGTTTCGCCCAGATCCCACATTGCGTAGTTATACATTTGCTGATTGGTGTTAAATAAGAGCACAAAACCACGATCATGCCCGGGGAGGAGTGCCATATACGAAAAGTAATCGGGTACCTCTCCATGGTGGAAGATTAATGTATCATTCTCAATTTCCCGGACAAACCAACCCATTCCGTAATGCCCGACACCCAGTCCGCTTACGCTGATATCGGCTGCCGGTTGATGCATTTCTGAAACACTTTTCGCTGAGACAACGTTACGTCCGTTGTATACACCGCCATTTATCTGGGCAATGATGTAGTGCCCGATGTCTTCGGCGCTGGCAATCAACTGGCCGGATGCGAGTGATCCTTCTGGTACCGATAGATCAGGCACTGCCACGGGAAAACCAAACCACATCATATGACCGGTCACCAGGCCATTCTGACGGGCCGATGATTTGTCTGTGTAACTGTTCCACATTTCCAGGGGAGCATAGATGTTCTCCTGAATATATTGCGCGTAGGTTTTTCCGCTGGCGTTTTCAATCACAAGACCGAGCAGGTTGAAATTCACGTTGCTGTATTCAAATTGCTTTTCACCAGAATGGGTGGTTTCCAGGGTTGAGAGTGCCCTGGCTTGTTGTTCGGTGGAATTGGGTGAAGTATCAAAATTTGCCAGGCCGATCATTCCGGGTAACTGGGAAATTCCGCTGGTTTGATTGAGTAGATCACGTATGGTGATGCTGGATGATGCCTGTGGATCTGCCAGGGTGAACCAGGGCAAATATTGCTGAACAGGCGCGTCCAACTCTATCCTGCCTTCTTCTGCCAACTGCATCACGGCCATTGCGGTGAAGGATTTGGTCATCGAACCGATGAAAAAGGGGGTCTGAGGGGTGGGGATAACCCCATCCGTGCCGGAATTGCAAAATCCATGGCTATGAACAATCTTGTCTCCCTCAACGATCATCAGTGATGCGCCGGGGATATTCAAGTCATCTATTTTTTCTTGAATTCGATTATCGATTTCCTGAAATTCATCCATTTCAATGGAACCATATGCGGGAAACCGGTAAACAGGATTGATAGAAGCAGGCGCGAAGGCCGCTGTCAACACGATGAGAGCTGCGATGACAAAAAGCAATGTGTTTCTGTTATTCATTTTTTCTTTCTTGTTGCCCGGCGAAAATCGTATCAGTGTTTTCTGCCGGGCATTAATACTTAAAGCGGTTAGTGTATTTTTTTTATTCGTTTGTTTGCGACTGTACCAGGGCATTTTCGACAGCTTGCAGGTATGCTTTTGATGTGAGTGTCGCTCCGCTGATGGTGTCCACCTGAAGGGACTGTTCCTTGATAACCCGATCGTACAGCATCTTCGGATCCATGTTCTCCATACCCGGGTCACTGCTGGTGACCAACTTTATGTCTGCCACTTTGCCGGAAGCAACGGTCACTTCGCAATCGTTGCGGCGCCATCTATACATCCCGCCTTCGTAATGTCCGTGGTAGACTCCGTCTTTCAGGTCTCCGAAATCCACCCGGTCCAAAGGCAGACTGCGAGCCTCTTGATGTTCCTGTTCCAATTTGGACCAGCTAATCCAACCGGCGATTGCCAGCCCGGCAACAATGACCAATGCGATGATCCAACCCGTCATTTTGTTTCTCCTTTTATTCATTTTTTCCATCCAGATTTTTGAATACAGAATATGTCATCCCGAAATTTGGCAAAAAATGGCCTTCCAATCCCGGGGTAATTACGATATTGAGTTCCTCATCCACAAATATTGCGTCAGTTCCAGGGAAGCTTTTTAAGTATTGCCGCCCCTTTTCTATTCCAGCAATGAAAAGGATGGTGGATAATGCATCCGCAGATAGTGAACTAGTGGAAATCACTGTTACACTGATTAACCCGGATGCGGCTGGATAACCAGTGCGGGAATCCAGAATATGGTGATACCGGTTCCCCTTCCCGTCTATAAAGAAACGTTGGTAATCGCCGGATGTCACCACGGCGCGGTCCTTCACGGTGACCGAACAGATGACGCGGTCAATCTCACGGGGATGTTGAATACCAATACGCCAGGGTGATCCATCAGGTCTGGTCCCGAGTGCGATCACGTTCCCTCCGAGGTTGGAAAATGCAGATGTGATCCCGTGCTCACGGTAGATATCCATAACACGGTCAGCGGTGAATCCCTTGCCAATCCCGCCCAGGTCAATGGATTGACCATGCCTAGCTAATGAGGCAGAACAAGTAGAGGGGTCTAATACCAGGTCGTTATGTGAAACCAGATCCAATACCCGGTAAATCGATTTGGGGGCAGGGGGTTGAAGCGTGGAATGGCTGTTTCGCCACAAAGAGACTAATGGCCCAACGGTGATATCAAACGACCCGCTGCTTGTACGGCAAAAATTGAGTGCCTCAACCAGAATGTCCATTGTCTCCGGTGCAATCCGTTCCGCCTGAAATCCAGATGATTGATTAATCCGGCAGATATCGCTTTCGGGAATGAAACGGCTGAGTAGATTTTCGAGAGCTTTAATCTCCGACTGAATCGCAGATTGACATTCATCCAGGTGGTTCCCGAATAATTTGTGTGACATGATGGTTCCCATTGCCCGGTGAGTGAAATAGGCACAATCACGTATCTCCGGTATCGAGCAAACCATTTTGACTGCCTCATTATTCTCTGTGGCCGGATACATTCGTTAACCCGTCAACAACAAATTGAAATAGATATTCCAGCAATTGTGGAAAGTATTGAATGCCGATCTCTTCTTTATGTGTGTCGGTATTTATGACGGCGGTGAACAATGCCATAATCATCTCGCAATCTATATCCGCACGCATTTTTCCTTCCGCCTGCCATTTTTTTATTGCAGCGTAGTAGTCTTCATACATAAAATCGAAGTTGGCCTTCTGATCCGTTTCCCGGAACTTTTGCTCGATCTTCTGGAAAACGTCTTTGTTGTACCATTCCCTCAGTATTGGGTTGGCGGCAATTCCCTTGAGATTCAAATGGGTGATCTGCATGATCACGGTCATGGGATCATCATCCGGATTGACTTGATTATGGATGGCTTCCTTTAATTTCAAGTTTTCCTGCATAAAAATCTCTATGAACAGGTTCTCTTTGGAGGGGTAGTACAAATAGAATGTGCCGGCGGCAATACCCGCCATTTTCGTGATATCGGCAACATTTGTGTCCTTGAAACCTTTTGAACTGAATAGCTCTTTGCCGCACTGAAAGATTGTTTCTTTCTTGTCCATTTCCGCTGACCTCGAGAACAAATGAATGAATATAATAATATTCATTCATTATGATAGAACGAAATATGTGTTAAGTCAAGTACTTTTTAGGAAATTGTTTTTGGGCTTTATTCCTTCGTCAGGCAAAAGCATATAGAAATCATTGGTGGATATAACTACATCAGAATTGTGTGAATTGAACACTCTGGTTAATGACCATTATTGATATAAATAAACAATAAAAATGTACCAGTGTTGGTTTGGGTATCGATTCCATCAAAAAAGTCGAACGTAACTAAGATTGTTCAGAAGTTCATTGGCCAGACAACATCCATCAACCTTTTGCTAAGCTTTTTTTGCCAACAACGATATAGTCATTGGAAACGAGATTGTCCCAAATTAAGTTCGTTTTTTCCTGTTCTCCCTGGAATAGCAAAACCTAACTTGCCATGACTAATCTATGTATTAATGGGAGAAATTTTTTAATTAACCCAATATTTGCCACAAAAGGTATTGCCAGCGTAAAATAAAAACCATGACAACGCGAGCCGGAATGGCTGGTCTGGCTACCGGACTGGTCTTGACCATAATGATCTATCCCATGTACTATGCCTGGCGTTTGGCGATTTTTTCCGGGCAGGTAACGGGTTCCTTTTATATCTGGCTTGCCGGGATTTCCGCGGGGATGGTTGCCCTGGCCGGTGGCTTTTGGGCTGCCCGGTGGGCTGGATCCGCAGAGAAGGACAGGCGGGCTGCACTGGGTGCCCTTGCTGGAGCACTGGCAGGAACTTTTTTATTTTGTCTGTGGGGAGCGGCTGCAGCGGGTGATCTAATTGACCAGGCTTTTCCCAGTAGTCCGACCTGGTATGTCCAGGCTTCCAAAATTCGGCTGATCACAGGTCGAACTATGTTGATGTTCCTCTCACTTTTCATTGGCGGAGGTCTGGTTGGTGCTCTTGGCGGCCTGTTGACAACTCTGAAAGGTTCAAAGAAGAAGGACGTCTTTGACCTTGAAGAACCGCAGATGGCTTTGAACGCTTCCATCACGGTTGTGCCGGCATCCATAGTTGCCACAGTAATCGCGGCAGTGGTTTTCCCCCGGTTGGCGTCAAGTGTCAATGGGCCATCCACCCGGCTGGTCACCGAAATGGATCTACCGGTTTTGGTCTCTTTGTTTTTATTAGTTATTTCGCATGTTGCTCTGACTCTGGTTGTGCCCCATGAAGCCCGCGCGTCCACTCACCGTTGCGGGTTGGATGAAGTAAAAATGGGCGCGTTCGTGGGAATCGCAACGGCGCCGGTTTTGGCAATACTGCTCTTTCTACCACGTCGAGATGTTTTTTCGCATCCTGTCATTCTGATTGCCATGCTGATTATCAGCACATTGAGTCTGGTTTCCATCCTCACTTTGATATCTCTTATCCTGCCGCGGCGGGCAGTGTTTAAACCGCCACCGAATAAGCACTTAAAGATGGAAGCAAGTCTTTTCGGTACGATTGCCCGGTCGAAGGGACCACGCCTGATTGTTCTTTGTGTTGGCTGCGGTATTCTGATGGTGCTTCCTCTTTATATCACCGTCATTTCCGTATTAATCAACCTCAGCCCGCTATTGGACCCCACTGTTTTCGCGATAGTTCCGCCGGGTCCATGGCGTTTGTTTCAGTTACAGGCTCTGGTAAGTGGGAGCATACTGACAGTTGCTGCCAGTTTTCTTTCAGCCATATACATTTTCTATCTAAATCTCGGACGATGGTTCAGTGCTTGGAACGCGAAAAGAGCCGGATAAACTGGAAGGTTTGTCTATCGAAATGATGGACTCAACGGAAAGGTCGTCTGATGGGGCTCGATTCTGTCAGCAACTTTCTGACATCAGGCCCGGCACAATAGTGGGCGGCCTCCATTCCCAGTAGAACGGCTCCGATGACGGGATGTTCTTGCAACCGAATAAAATGAGCGTGCGGCGCGCTTTGCAGGATAACGAGTTTCATCTCTTCCATTATCAATGGACTTCCATCGAACATACTGCCGATTTGAACCAGGTCAAAATCTGAATCTTCAAATTTAAGCTGGCGGATAACCGCGCAGGCCATCTCTCCCAGTTCGCGCCCGACCCAGCGGATGAGATCAATGGTGACCGGGTCTCCCTTCTTTGCTGTTTCAAACACAAGAAGCGCGTCAGACGGATGCATTTTGAATTCACCGCAAAGCAATCCCTGCAAGAGGGCTTCCGGAGTGGCGACCCCAAATCGGCGGCAGAACACATCTGTTAGCGTGGTGGGCGGACCGGCGGTTGTCCATGCTTTTGCCAGTATGGAAGTGGCCCTGAACAACAACTCACTCGCGCCGGCATTTTCGCCAAAAACTGCACCACCGCCGGTGACCCTGCCAATACGGCTTCGGGTTTTATCCCATCCCCAGCAGTTGCAACCAGTTCCCGATACCACGGCAATCCCCCAACCCCGCAGTGATCCGGCCAGAATACCCAGAACGGTGTCATTGACCAATTCAAGACGGCCGCCCAAATCCAGGGTGTTGATGACACCCATTACCGGTTTCTTTTGATTGGGCCAATCAAATCCGGCTACGCCAAATCCTGATCCGCTGATGTTGACCGGTTTTATTCCGGCAGAGGTGAAGGCTTGATGGGCGGCGGATGTCAGGTTTTCACACATACCTTCATATCCCACCATTTCATGATTTCCTGTACCGCTCTCTCCAAATCCGATGACATTTCCAGACTGGTCCGAGATCATGATATGGGTTTTTGTGCCCCCCAGATCGGCCCCCAGATAGTAATCCGTCATAACGCCTCTGTGATCATTCTTTGAAGAATTGCGGCAGGAATGTTCTGTGGGTGGTGAGCAGGTCTTCCATAACAGTTTCTATTCTATCGGCTTCCGGTCCCAATGGGTGGGCCAGCATTGCCTGGTATAACAAAGCTCTTTCGCCGGTGAAAGCCGCTTGTGCGGTAAGGATTTCATAGGATTTGACCTGTGAGATCAGACCGAAACAGACCGGCGGGAGTGGTTTGGCGGTGAGAGGGTGGACCCCCGCGCTGTCGACTGATGCCGGAATTTCAAGTACCCAGTCTGCGGGCCAGCCATTCACAGCGCTACCGTGTATGGTATTCACAATATGGGTTTCACCCAGATTGTTGAAATGGGTATTTATTAATTGGGTTGCCACTGTGGAGTAATAAGCCCCACCGCGTTTCAGTAAATTATCCGGTGGTTCATTCAATGCCGGGTTGGCATACTCACGCAGTAATTCTTTCTCAATTTCAATCACCTCTTCACCGCGGGATGGAGGCCATTTCTCTTGCGCTGTGAGTTTGTGTTTTGTCCTGTAGTAGTATTGCAGATAGTAATTCGGGATCATCTGCAGAGTTTCGATCAGATATGGTGGAAAATCCGGTTCGGCGGATGCCCGTAGTTCGGTCAGGTAATCGCTCATTATTACCGGCCACATATCCTTGCCATATACCCTGAAACCGCGATGCCAGGAAAGATGGTTGAGCCCAAGTGTGTCCAATTCACACGCGGATGGGTCGATCTTCTTGCCGAGTATTCTTTCAAGCCGCCCAATCATGTCCATTTTTGCCGTGATGAGCACATTGCACACGCCAACCGCCGGGACATCGGGGGCAAACATGCTGAGGGCCTGGGTAATCAGCCCGGCCGGGTTGGTAAAATTTACAAGAAGGGCGCCGGGTGCCAGTTCGCGCATCTCTTCAGCGATCTTCATGATGACCGGTATGGTGCGGAGGGCTTTGGCCATTCCACCAATGCCGGTTGTTTCCTGTCCGATCAGCCCGTGGCGTTTTCCCAGGTATTCGTCATCACAGCGGGCGGACATTTGTCCAACCCGTAACTGGGTGGAGACATAGGCGGCCCCATGAATTGCTTCGCGTTGGTTTGTTGTAAGGATGATCCGGAAGGGGTTTCCCCTTTTTGCCACCATGCGTCGGGCAAAACCGCCTACAATATCCAATCGGGCGGAGTCAGTATCCATTAACCATAATTCCCGGATTGGGAAAGATGCCAGGCGGTCCAAAAATCCTTTGACAAGCTCCGGGGTATAGGTTGAGCCGCCTCCGATAACCGTTACTTTCATAATAATGCCTGTACTTTCAATTGGATCTCAACGGCAGCCGCATGATTCGCGTATCACCAATTTGACTGGAAGGGCTGTGCGCGCTTGTGAAGCCTCACCGCGGATCAGGTGCAGCAACTGTGTTACGGCTTCGCGTCCAACCTGTTCGATGGGCGATTGGACTGTTGTCAGCGACGGGGTGATCAGGCGGGCAAAGACCGAATCGTCAAATCCCACGACAGAGACATCCCGCGGAACATCAAGACCAGCCGATTTTAACGCGTCCATCACTCCGACCGCACTGTCATCATCACCGGTAAATATGGCGTCAAATGACATGTTCTTTTCCAACAGTTGTCTCGTGGCGTCAAATGCCCGTTGCGTGTCGAAGCAACCGCGCGCCACCAGATTCGGATCGAATGGTATGTGGTGATTGCTCAACGCAAGGCGGTATCCCTGCTCGCGTTCACGGGAATCTTCATTGCCAACTGGTCCTTGCAGGAAAATAATACGTTTCCGGTTGTGGACGGTGATCAGGTGTTCGATCATACGGCTGGTTCCAGTCTGGTTTTCGATAGTGACCATAGGGAAATCCAGTCCATCCGGTGGTGTTTTGTTCATTAGAACAACCGGAAATCCGATTGCCCTCAAATGCCGGAGTTCATCGGAGTCGAGAGCATCAATAAAGACCAGCAGACCGTCAGTATTGTGCTCGGTTAACGCCCGTCGGCGGGATTGCGGGGAATTCATTGGGCTGGTGGAATGGATAAGGAGGTCGTACCCCGCGGTGCTTGCCATAGCCTCTATCTCACGCAGCATGGGTGTGTAGAAACTGCGCCCGATATCGGGCATGAGCAGCCCGATTGTGTTGGTCCGCCGGGTTGCCAGATTCCGCGCGATGGGGTGTGGTGTGAACTTGAGCTCTTCCATCGCCTGCTTTACCCGCATAGCCGTCTCGGGGGAAATGGGCGCGGAAGCATTGAGGAAGCGGCTGATGGTGGCAACAGAAACACCCGCGCGACGGGCTACATCTCGGATTGTCGGATATTTTTGTGTTTTCATTTCGGGTTGTGATATACTGATCATGTAACCGGTTACATGATAATAGAAACAGCATTATCTGTCAATATGTTCCTGAAACACTTTGAAAGGCAGCACAATGGGTACATACTCAGAGATTTTTGAGCAACCGCATTGCTTATGTTGTTTGCTTGAGAACCAACGTTCCGCCGTTGAACAAGTGGCAAAAGAGATCAAAAAGAGGGATATTCGCTTTGCCTTCCTGGCGGCAAGAGGAACATCGGATAACGCCGGTCGGTATGCCAATTATCTGCTGGGTGGTGTAAATGGATTACCGATTGCCCTCGCTACGCCTTCGTTGTTTACGTATTATCAGACACCGCCAAATTTGCAGGACGCGCTTGTGATTGGGATTTCCCAATCCGGCCAGTCACCCGATATCGTTAGTGTCATTGCTGAGGGGCGCCGTCAGAAATGTTTGACCCTGGCCATCACCAATGACCCTGATTCCCCTCTGGCAAAACAATCTGATCTGGTTCTTCCATTGATGACCGGTCCGGAATTAGGAGTTGCCGCTACAAAAACATACACAGCGGAACTCATGGTACTGGCCATGCTATCCGTTGCCCTATCCGGTGAAGCATCTGCCTGGGACGAAGTGGCTAAAGTGCCGCAATGGACAGAGTCGGTATTAAAAAATGAGGATTATCTGCGGAATTCGGCCCTGCGATACCGCTACATGGATCAATGTGTTGTTCTGGGCCGGGGTTTTAATTATTCCACGGCTTATGAATGGGCTTTGAAACTGAAAGAGATGACATATATCAGCGCTGAACCGTATTCTTCAGCTGACTTTATGCATGGTCCGATAGCCATCGTTCATGGAGGATTCCCTGTATTATCCGTAGCTGTTGGTGGCAAGGTCTTAATTTCAATGCGGGACACTCTAAAACAAATAAAAGATGATCTAAATGGAGAATTAATGATCATTTCCGACCAGAAGGAAGTTTTGGATATGGCTGTCACACCGGTGGTTTTGCCGTCAGGAATTCCCGAGTGGTTGAGCCCATTGGTAACCATTATCCCCGGTCAGCTTTTTGCCTACCATCTGACCTGCATTAAAGGATTTGATCCTGATCAACCGCGAGCCATTCATAAGGTTACGGAAACCAGGTAATCGACACTATAATCATTAGGGTTTTTACTATTTTGCATTAATCTTCGAAGTGAATATAATAGAAATAATTATCCCACCCAGGTTACAGAAATGATTATCTACTACTGTTTTTGAGCATTTTTCCAGAACGCTGGTCAGCGTTCAATAGACCGTTTTCATATGCCGGCGTAGCTCTGGATTTTTTTATCTACCTCCCAGATCCGCTGGCATATGCCAGCGGATTTTTATCTTCCGGTTTTATTCCGGATCGGGGAGGAATTTCTATAGACAAATCAGAATATTGACTTCATGCGTATCAATCAGCCATGCAAAATGGGTAATTATTCGTGTTAAATAATTTCGGAAAGTATAAGGAGAATAATAGATGCGAGATCGATTAACGCGTTTCTTCGCTTCTCGGTGGGGAATACTTCTTGTGGGAGCGATCATCGGTATCCTGGGTCCTGTTCTGCAAAAGTTCGGGAATCCTCCCAACAT
>JAAYYW010000292.1 GCA_012515195.1 Leptolinea sp. | reverse complement strand
ACTTCCATATCAGGTCTCCTGCGCCGGAAAGAAGGCTTTTACAAATTTTGCATATCGCGAGCCGATATGTACGAGTGGTGAAGATAACTGAGCTTCCACTTTCCCTTTTCGTATGACGGCCCGCAATTCTTCAGCCGAGTTAAATTCGGGCAAAAGCATCCCGGCGGCACCGATTTCAAAAAGAGAATGGGCATCAGAACCAACTGTACCAGCCATCTTACGTTCGCCGGCAAACTCCATGGCTTTCAGATTCCACTCCTCACGGTAACAACGTGCGTTGAAAATCTCAATTGCGTCTACCAGGTCAATGATTTCCATCAAATCACTCAGGTCCCATCCGCGATGGGGGTCAAATGGATGCGAAACACTGATAAACGCACCCTGTTCACGCAGGCGTTTGATGGCCTCTCCGGGTTCGAGTCCACGCGGAACTTCTTCGGTTACAAATGCTGTAACCAATTCTCCGCGTGTTGTCATAATTTCTTCCCCAACAATGATCAAATCAGGATCTAGTTCCTTGCATCGCAACGCGCCCCTGATATTATTGTGATCTGTTACAACGAGCTTATCAAGCCCCCTCTTTCGAGCAATCGTAACCAGTTCCTCCGGTTTTACCAGGCTGTCAGGCGATGCGTTACTGTGATTATGAAAATCTACTTTAATCAATTTTTGTGACATAAAAAATTCAACCCATGAAAGTGATATTGATAAACATACTATTTTAAATAGTGTGTTTGAGATTATACCCCACCCATAGCAGGTATCTGCCGCCCGTCACAGCATGTTAGAATACAAATATGGATTAGTCGTAGTTCGATACATTTCGTCCTAACCAGGAGAATCTAAGATGGATTCGCAATCAAACACTTTCAAGATCACACCTGAAATTAGTGCTGCTATCAAGAATATGAATCCGGTTGTCGCACTTGAATCAACCGTTATAACACACGGGCTTCCAGTCCCGCAAAATCTTGAACTCGCCCGGAACATGGAACAGATTGTCAACGAAGGTAATGCGCTGCCGGCAACAATTGCTGTATTGGATGGTCAGGTACACATTGGACTTGAGGATGCTGAATTGGAGAATCTCGCTTCATCGCGTGATTCGCACAAGATCAGTGCCCGTGACTTTGGACCAGCCGCTGCACATCGCTGGAACGGTGGTACCACAGTCGCTGCCACATTAATTGCCTGCCGGATGTCCGGCATACGTGTATTTGCCACTGGTGGTATTGGCGGAGTCCATCGCGGATCAAACTTTGATGTTTCCTCCGATCTTATCGAACTGGGACGTAGTCAGGTAATCGTTGTATGCGCGGGTGCTAAATCCATTCTGGATCTTCCGGCAACATTGGAAGTACTGGAAACCCAGGGAGTTCCCGTTGTCGGCTTTGGAGTTGACGAATTCCCAGCTTTCTATTCCACCTCCAGCGGATTACGCCTTGAATCGCGGGTTGATACGGCAGAAGAAGTGGCTTTGATTGCCAAAGCGCATTGGAAAACTGGCTTAAAATCCGCCGTTCTGGTCGTTGCCCCACCTCCCCCGGCTGACGCCATTTCACCGCAGGTTGTTGAAGCCTGGATCTCAAGGGCAGAAAAAGATGCCAGACTGGCAAATGTTCACGGCAACGCAGTCACCCCATTCCTGCTTTCCCGGTTGGCTGAAATATCTGGTAATAGTACTCTTAAAACCAACCTGTCTCTCCTAAAAAACAACGCGGCTATAGCCGCACAAATTGCCTGCGCTCTATTTCCGGAAAAGAAACTGGTTGTGTAATAAATTCACCAGATAAAACTGTCAGTTTTTGTCAGGCTATCAGGGAATTAAACCCGATGGTGGTGTCCCTGTGACCGTAATCACAAACACATCCGGCTGAAGACTGCCCAGTGTGTTTACAGGAGCCTTTGTAGCAGTATTCGCCATCAAACTTGTTGCCGTTGGTTGGCGGGTATCAGTGGGCCGAATAAAAGGCGTTTTAGTCGGGACGGTTGTAGCTGAAGGTATACGGGTAATAGTCGGTGCGGGTGTTCTGGTAGGCAAGGGAGTCCTTGTTGCGGTTGGCGCGTTGCCCGTTATCAAAAATTTTCCGCCTGTAATGTACCGTGTACCCAGAAAAACCTGTACCTCATAATCTCCAGGCTGCCATTCATCGGCTGGCAGTAAGCAATCTGTATATCCATATCCGCCAGTGCCGCCATCCCAGGGCTTTGTTTCTTCGCAGATGATCTCTTCTCCCTGCAGCCAGATAGCTGTCCATTGCGATCCATCCACCATTTTGTCGTAGCTAAACGTACCATACAGATGGTTAACCGGGTTACGAAATTCTGTAACAGGATCGACCGGTAAATTTCCCTCAATTTTCAGACTAAACTGTAGACCACTGAACACCGCATCCGCGCTTGGTGTGACCTCAGAAAGGAACTTCGCCGCGTACTCTGTTGGTAATACCGGAGTGGGGGAAAAGAGTGGCGTAGTTGTAATGGTTGGCGAAAGTGTGATCGTTGGTGTCAGGCTAATGGTTGGGGTTTGGGTTACTGTGGGGGTTAAGGTAATAGTTGGTGAGGGAGGAAAGACCCTGTAGATGGCCGGTTCGGCATAGTTGTTCAATGAATACGCGATGGCCCCCAGGATGGCCCCCAGGAATAAATTCCTCCAACCTCGCAGTATCATTTCCTGCCGTTTCCGAAAGAACATTAACCGATTCCCGGCACGAATCGACTGCAAGCCGGAAAAAATGGCAAGCATCGCTCCTAATACGGAGAGAAAGAATAGAACCTGTAAGGCTGTATTAATATCCAGATTAAGTGAACCGGGCATGTCGTAAACCAACCAAAAATGATTTTAGATTATAGCACGTCAAATCTTATCTCCTTTATATGCCCGGCATGGTGTAAAATCTATATCTATATGGAGAAACCGGAATGATCCTTGAGACCGGCACATTATTAAACAATCGCTACAGAATTGTGTCCGTCCTCGGCCAGGGTGGTATGGGTGCTGTCTATCGTGCTGTCGATGAACGGTTGGGCAGTCCAGTTGCTCTTAAGGAAAATCTGAATCTGGCGGAAGAATTTGCCCGGCAATTTAAACGCGAAGCAATAACTCTCGCCAGCTTGCGCCACCCTTCCCTTCCCCGTGTGGCAGATTATTTTGCCTTCCCCAAACAAGGTCAATACCTTGTTATGGATTACATCGAAGGGGAAGATCTGCGTCAACGGATCGAACGAGCTGATCATCTACCCGACCGCGAGGTGGTTTTAATTGGTGAAGCCGTCTGCGATGCGCTAACATATTTGCACACCCGCATTCCGCCTGTAATTCACCGCGACATTAAACCGGGCAACATCAAGATCACACCTAACCAGAAGGTTTTCCTGGTTGATTTTGGTCTGGTCAAGTTGGATTATGGAAATCAGGCAACAACGACCGGCGCCCGTGCCATGACTCCAGGTTATTCCCCTCCTGAACAATATGGCACTGCCCGAACCGATGCCCGAACCGATATTTATTCTCTCGCTGCCACCCTTTACGCAGCTCTCACTGGCTCCATTCCGGAAGATAGTATTACCAGGGCTACACGCAATGTACCTTTAACCCCGATCCCGAGTATGGTTCCTCATTGCAGCAAACATCTTGCTGTGGTAATCGAAAAAGGATTGGAATTGAATCCGGTGGATCGCTACCAGACAGCGTCTGAATTCAGAGAAGCATTGCTCAATTCCCTGGAAATGACTTCCAGCTTCCTTTCTCCACCACGGGTTTCCGCTCCTCCACCTGATGCCGTGGATAATGTTGTTATTGAAGAAGACTTCGAAGAGGAATTATTTACGCCGGAACCAATTTTCGCGAAACCGGTGGAACCCCAACCGGTCGTGGAGCCAATTCTGGAGCCGGCTTATAACTCACAATACAGGAATAAATCCAGAGTTCTTCTTATATCATCCGCGATCGTATCGCTTCTGGTTCTCGGATCTTTCTTCATTCCCTGGAGGAATTTACCCTCCTTTATTCGCAATAATCCACCTCCTGCCGTTGCTATTCCATCAGAGACTGTGGTTGCTGGACAGGAACCCAAAGAACCCACGGCAGCCATTGCTGAGGTAGTCGTAAATCCAACCCCGGCTCAAGTTGCAGCAGCCACTCTTGATGAATTGGAATTTACCGCTTCTCCCTCCACCGAGACCAGTGAACTGGTCGAAGAAACAATTGCGCCCGAGACTGTAGAAGCAGTAAATACTCCTGAAGCCACCGAAGCCATAATTCTCCCTACGTCGGGTACGCCATTACCGGCAATTGGAGGCAGTACTCATATAGCTTTCGCGTCAGAGAGAACAGGAAATCCGCAAATATGGACAATGGGCAGCGACGGCAATAACCAGAAACAGATAACCGGAATGTCTGGAGGTGCCTGTCAGCCTTCCTGGTCACCGGATGGTACAAAAATCGCCTTTATTTCCCCCTGCAATGGCAAAAGGGAAATTTATCCGGGCGCAAGGATATATATTACCGATTCGGATGGAAAGAACACTGACCCACTTCCAATTCCATTAAATCGGGCGGGAGACTTTGCGCCAACCTGGTCGCCAGATGGGAACATGCTGGCATTCGTTTCCCTACGGGCAGATGGAAGGCCTCACTTATTCCTCTTTTCATTTTCGGATACTTCCTTCCAACAGATAACTGATGCCGCTTATGGCGACATCAGTCCAGCCTGGTCTTCCAGTGGTTTGCAACTGGCGTTTGTCCGACAGTTCCCCAACCCGCAGATTTGGATAACAGATCTAACAGGCAAACAACAATTTCAATACAGTCCAAGTGGACCGGTTTACAATGCTTTTCCAGAATGGGGACAGGATGGATCTATCCTGTTTTATTCCCAAACTTCGCCTGATCCAATTGTGTATTATCTGGTTGGTCTCTCTTACGAAGACCGCGGAAAAAGCAAGGAATTCCGTATACCACCATTGAGTGCTGATGATATAGGTCCAATTATTGACATAACCATATCACCAGATGGACAATGGTTTCTCTACGAGAGCTGGCCTGACGGAACGAATCATGATGTTTTCATGATGTCAATCGATGGTACAGACCGCCGCCGCATGACAGCCGACAAGGATAGGGACTTTCACCCTGCCTGGAAACCATCAGTCAATACTCCTTCATGACATTCCAAATCGGCGAAGTCGTCAAAGACCGGTATCGAATTGTCCAGGTTCTGGCTAGTGGGGGTATGGGTGTTGTTTACCGGGCAAAAGACGAAAGCCTGGGTATTGATGTCGCGATAAAAAAATCCCTGCCAGGGGCAATCTCTTCGGAAAGATTTCGTAAGAATGCGGAATGTATGGCCGGATTGCATCATCCCGGAATTCCACGAATCACAGAAATCTTTGAGACAGATTCTGGAGACCGGATACTGGTGATGGACTACATTCCGGGTGATGATTTGAAAACCCGGGTTGAAAAGAACGGTCCATACAAACTAAAAGATGCATTGCAGCTCATCCTCTACGTGGGTTCAGCTTTGCAATACATGCATTCCCAAAAACCTCCCGTAATCCATCAGGATGTAAAACCCGGGAATATCCGTGTACCTCCCGATGGGAAACCCATATTGATCGATTTTGACCTGGTAATTCCGTTGCAGGAAAATCAAACCCGTCCACCGATATCTGATCTCGGAGTTACTCCAGGATTCACCGCTCCCGAACAATATAACAATATGGGGATGCCTGCTTCCGATCAATACAGCCTGGCAGCTACTCTTTTTTACTTACTCACAGCATCCACCATACCGGATGGAATTAGCCGCGCTTCTGGTACGGAACATCTTCCCGAGTATGCCAGATCCCGAATCCCGTTAGATGTTTACACCTGCCTGGAAAAAGCACTAAGGATCAATCCAACAGACCGTTATCCAGATATCCAATCCTTCCTAAACTCACTTTCTGCCGTCGTTACAGATAAAAGCAAAACATCTACCGTAACAGCGCGAAGGAATCCCCTATCCCGGATAGTAAGTTCGAAAAAGACTCTTGCATTAACGTTTGTCAGTGTACTTATCTTTTTTGCCTTACTGGCCGTATTTCTTCTAAAAGATAAGATAATTCCTTCCAATCAAATAGATGTAACGTCCGTTCCACCTTCGCCAGTCGTCACTACCGATATGCAGCATGAGACCATAATACCTTCAATAGCATCCGAAATCATTCCATCGTCTGTGCCAACGCTATCATCAACGCAGGTGATACTGCCTACTCCGCTGGGTGGGGGATACGGAGAATACGCATTTGTCAACGAAAATACCGGAATTCCGCAAATATATATTGCAAACACCAACACGGACGAGGTTACGCAACTCACCAACGTGCCTGGTGGCGCCTGCCAGCCAGATTGGTCGCCAGATGGCGGTAAAATTGTCTTCGTTTCTCCCTGCCTGCCCAGAAAACAGCTTGCAGGAAAAGCTGAGCCCTATGCCAATTCGGGATTATTTATCATCACGGTTGAGAATAAACAAATCATTCCTATTCCTTCAAAACCAGGCGGTGATTTCGATCCTGCCTGGTCAACAGATGGGAACCTCATTGCCTACACAACGATAAGAAATAAAATCGCGCAGATATTCATATTTGATATAAACGCAGACAGATCGCTTGAATTAACCCAAACTGGAATCATTAACCGGCAGCCTGTCTGGTCTCCAGACGGATCATGGTTGGCATACAGCTCCAATAAGAATGGATCGATGCAGATATGGATTATGGACAGGGATGGCCTTGATGCCAAACCTTTTTCCATTCAGAATAACGGTGCGGCTCAATCAGCCGATTGGTCTCCTGATGGGAAAAAAATCGTCTACAGCCAGACAAACTCCTTTCGACTTGTTCGCCAAGATCTGATGGTGAATATCCCTTCTGAGTTTGTTCTAAACCCTAGAGTGAATTACGCGAACAATCCTGACATCTCACCAGATAGCTATTGGGTCCTGTTTGATTCAAATATGAGCGGAACTAACCGCTTGTATCGGATATCAATAGATGGTACTGGAGTGGAACCACTTACACCGGAAGACGAAACCAGTTACCAGCCAGCCTGGAAACCGGCTCGATAACTCGATAGAATTATCCTTCCAAAAACCGTTTTATCTTTGACCGACCGCGAGAGCGCATAATTTTAAGGACTGACGGTAAAACAGATGTATAAAACCGGTAACTCAACGACTGGATCGGATAATCCCACGCGCCCAGCGTTCTCACAACCTTCCCGCCAAAGCCCTGTTTGAACCGAAAAACACCGGACAAAGGATCTCCGGGTTTGAACTCATTCGGTGCGCCCCACATATCATAAATTTGCCTTCCCTGTGATCTGGAATGTTGAATCCCGCGCCACTGAAGTAAATGGTTAGGCATGAATTCCCTGTGTTTTCCACTGGACATACCGTAAAGGTAATGGGCTTTTTTTCCAAATCCAACCACCCAGATGGCGGCAATCAACTCACCATTTATCTCCGCTTTCAGGCAATCGGCCATGCGGCTGCCGGAAAGTGTTGCCCATACTCGCTGATAATATTCCCATGGACGGACGACGAATCCATCCCGATCAGCAGTTTCACTGTATAACCGGTAAATTTGAGGCCATTCACCCTCAGTTGCAGTAGAAACACATACGCCCTTTTTCTCCGCCAGACGGATGTTGTACCGGGTCTTCGGGTGCATTTGCTTTAAAAGTTGTTCTTCCGGTATCGAGATGTCAATTTCCATAGTATTGCGGAATTGGATCTGATCAGAAGAGAAAAACCACCCATTCCCTTGTAAATAATTCTGAACAGCCAAACCAGTTGAATTTGGGTAGTCTGAATCTGTTCCAGGAATCCCTTCACCGATAACCAGATCCGGGTCAATTTTTAAAAAGATTGCTTTGTGTTCTTTTGCCTTGCGAACCAGATCTTCCAGTACCTGAACATAGCGTGCAGGGTCAGACCAGTCAACCAATGGCCCACGAGGAACATACGCCACACAAACAGGCAAATGTGAAATCGAACGAAATAAAGTCATGGCGGCCGAATGAGCATTCTCGCTTTT
>JAAYYW010000291.1 GCA_012515195.1 Leptolinea sp. | reverse complement strand
CATGTGTTTGTGAATTTCCCAACCGATGATGGTCGAGAATTTCAATCAAGTCAGCCTCCTGTAACGATCCGAGTGCCTGTTGCGGTTCATTGTGATCTACCAAAATAATTTTCATTCTAGGCGGATTTATGAGGTCACGTTGGCGACATACTCCCAAATACTTATTATTTTCATCAATAACCAGATAATCATCCCCCTCTTCCCGCAATATACGATTGAGCATATCCCGAATCCGCCAACTTGCTTGAAAATGAGGCACAGAAGTATCAGCCGCCTCTCTGGCAGGTAGTTCGAGCAATTCTCTAATGCGTAAATTTTGCTTCATCCGATGGGGCCCGACCAGGCGGGTAAGGTAATTGAATAGACTTCGACCAGTTATCAAGCCGTATGGTGACCCATCTGGATTGATCACCGGGGCTATTCCGCCTGTACGAGATGAAATAGCCCACGCATCGCTGAGAGGCTGTTCAAGCCCAGTGGTATCTAAACGTTTCACTACCGATTCGAAATTTGGTGAAGCATCGGCAATCAATATAGGGGTTTCAATACCAGTAAATCGGAGTACCCATGATGTTTGTGGATTCGTTGCCCCTGCTCGCGCCGGTACTGCGTCCAAATTATCTCTTTCACGCAGTAACCAGGCATAACCAATCGCAGAAGCGATTGAATCAGTATCAGGATTCACATGGCCGATAACAAAGGTTTTTTCAACCATACCAGTATCCAGTTCTAATTCTCTGACCTTTTTTGTGCAGCTTTCAATGCGTAATAGATTTTTTCGGGTGTGGCAGGAATGCTCATGATTTCTGCGCCGCAAGCATCCAGAATGGCATTTCCTACGGCTGGTGCCACGCCATCAAGAGGAATTTCGGCTACCGCTTTTACACCAAATGGATGGGTAGGTTCATATGTTTCAACAAATAACGCTTCCATTCCTGGCATTTCGTTAGCTCTAAAGATATGGTAATCATCCAAATCTTTGTCAATTGAGCGTCCTTCTGCATCATAGCGCATCTCTTCACAGACAGCATAACCCAGGGCTTGTGACATTCCACCTTCGATCTGTCCAGTAGCGGCAACAGGGTTGACAATTACTCCTGAATCAACCGCCATCACAAGATTATCAACGACAACTTTTCCAGTCTCGGTATCAACTGTGACTTCAGCAAATTGGGCGGCAAAGGGAGGGGGTGATGAAGGTGAGACATAGGATGCCACACCCATGATCTGTTCCTGATCAGTGTGATGCAGCGAATTGTAGGCAATTTCAGAGATTGTCACACTTCTTCCATCAGGGGAAACAGCTCGCCGGTCAGCCAATATGATCTCATCCGCCTTTACAGGCTCTACATTTTCAGCTTCGGATAGCATTCTCGCTGCACGTTCTTTCAATTTAGCTGCAACGATCTCAGCAGCTTTGACCACAGCAGTTCCAGAAATGTATGTTGTGCTCGACGCATACGCACCGACATCAAACGGCGTCATATCGGTATCGGAAGAGTAGCAGATGATGTCTTCAGTGGGAACACCAACGACTTCAGCCGCCATCTGGGCTAGCACAGTGTCCGATCCGGTTCCCAGGTCGGTTGCCCCCACAAGTAGATTGAAAGAACCATCATCGTTTAGCTTTATACTGGCTCCACCCATATCCAGGTAGGGGATTGCCGTACCTTGCATAACAGTCGCGATCCCAATTCCTCTTTTTAGAAACGGCTTACCTTCAATAGTATGCCAGGCAGAATTGTTATACTTCTGATCCCAACCAATGACAGCTTTTCCCTGTCGAACACAATCTTCCAATCCTACAGTATGGATTATTTCTGGACGGGGTTCGCGCCCCTCACTCCATGATGTGCTGAAAGGATGGAGCTCTCCAGATCTCACAGCATTTTTCAATCGAAACTCTATTGGATCCATGTTCAAAGCCCGGGCAATTTTCTCCATTTGTCTTTCAACGGGCCAAAAACCCTGAGGAACACCATACCCTCGAAAAGCACCCGCTGGAGGATGGTTGGTATAGACTATATCGGCGTAGAAGCGAATATTCGGGTTCTGTCGATATTCTCCATCACCCACATATAATGCCATGGATTTCTGTCCTGTATTACCGGTAACCGTCAGCGCGTGGCATCCATAGGCACCTGTATCGGTTAATGCATACATTTCGTTCGCCGTTATCGTCCCATCACGTTTTACGCCGGTTTTCATGTGGATCATCATCGGATGACGTGACCGTGAGGCTATGAATTCCTCTTCCCGCGAATACTCAACAATTACCGGTCGGCCTGTTGCGATGGTTAAATGAGCTGCTACATCTTCTATCAAGATTTCCTGCTTGCCGCCAAATCCTCCACCAACTCGTGGTTTTATGACCCGGATACGCTTCATCGGAAGGCCTAAAACCGGAGCCAGAATCCTGCGGGCATGAAAGGGTACCTGAGTAGATGTTCGTATTACCAAACGATCATCTTCGTCCCAGTATGAAACAACCACATGCGGTTCAATATGGGCCTGTTGAACTTTTTGCACCTCATAATCTTCTTCGACGATCAGATCCGCTTCTGTAAATCCTTTTTCCACATCTCCGATATCGATTCGGATCATGGCAGCAAGATTCTTGGTGGGATCAGAATCTGCAAAATTCACAAACTCTGGTTCTTCATGTATCTGGACCGCACCTTTTTCCATTGATGTACGCGAATCAAGAATAATTGGAAGTTCTTCATATTCCACATCGATCAACTTCAAAGCTTCATCCGCTATTGCCGTAGTCTCAGCAGCTACAAAAGCCACCCTGTCCCCAACAAACCTGACACGGCTGTCAAGGGAAAACATATCCAACGGACCGGGGATAGGATCGGATTGCCCTGCGCTGGAATAAACCACCCGTGGAATGTCTTTCCATGTGAGAACAGCCGCCACACCTTCCAGTGTGCGGGCTTTACTGGTATCAATCCGCTTGATTTTTGCGTGAGCAACAGGGCTATGGAGTATTTTTCCAACCAGCATACCGCGTAATTCAATATCTGACGCGAAGGCAGGCTTGCCCTGAACAAGCTTGATCGCATCGACCTTCGGCTCAGACTTTCCAATAGAATGATATCCTCTAGTTTTTGATGTGATCTTAACTTTTGGAGCTACTTTTGTTGATACAGGGAATAATCCGGAAGGACCAATTTCTTCCGCATTCCCGCCTTCACCGGCTGGTGAAATATCCCATGCCTCTCCACTATCGGTTCCATGCCCAATACCGGGAACCGGCTCACCTCTCAAAACGGCAGCTGCCCGCATTACTGCTTGCACCGGTTTCAGATATCCTGTACAGCGGCATAAAACACCAGATAATGCTTCTCTGATTTCATTCTCACTGGGGTTGATATTCTGTTCCAAAAGTGATTTTGCTGCCAACACCTGGGCAGGCGTACAATATCCGCACTGAATCGCGCCAGTTTCTACAAAAGCTTGTTGTATGGGGTGAAGTCCTTCTGTTTTTTTCCATCCCTGTTCTGGATGCTGTCCAATTCCCTCAATGGTCTCTATCAGATGTCCAACAGCTTGCGCAGCCAGAATTCGACAAGAATTTACAGGAACGCCATCAAGCAATATGGCACAAGCTCCACATTCACCATTTTCACATCCGCCATATTTGGCTCCAAAAAAACCTTCTTTGCGAAGTAATTCCAGAAGGGTCATTCCCGGATTGTATTCAAAATCAATTTGTTTCCCATTGACAGTGAATTTGCTTATCATGGTATGTCCTTCTCATTCATATTCCCATTCCCGGGAATTATTCTATCAATAAGGATTTTTAGAGCTGATTGTTGATAATCTGTGTAAGTAGAAAAACCATCAGTTGTCGATGATCGGGTAACCCGATTGAAAATCTCTTTCACAATATTTGGGGAACCGCCTGTGTGAAGAATGGGTCTGGTTCCTGAACCGCCATAAACTATGCGTATGTCCCCCGTCTTCCATTTAGCGTAGTTGACAAAGACAATTGGTTTATCTTCCGGCGATCTGGCAATATCTTCATAGTCCGATTCGTGTGGAACCGAAAAATCAATTCCCGTGATTAATTTCCCCGGGCTCTTCAGACGATCACTGCTCATCCAGTCATTAAGCGAAACTGGTTTTGTCCCAGATTCCCAGAATACCCTAACATCTAATGCGAGCAGGCAGCCAAGAAATGGGGATTTGCCATCACCAGTCATTAATGCACCACCTACAGTGGCCACTCTTCGCAAGTTAATATTCGTTTCTCGGCGGGCAGCCTTAGCCAATCCAGTTGACATACCCGGATACTCAACAATGTCTTGCAGTCGGACCATTGATCCCATGTGGCATCGATCAGAGTCAAAGGTGATCTTATTTAATCCTAATGCTTGAAGATCTACCACGGCTAGCGGTTTCTCGTTATATCGGCTAATCACAGTACCCCCACCCATTGGAACAGTGATCGGAGATTTTCGGTTAAGTAATCGTTTGGCCTGTTCCAGATTCTCAGGCCGATGGTACTCAATTATCATAATACCTCACAGTTTAATTGCCTGATTCAGTGACAGAAGAGTTCAAGCAACTCTAGTTTTGAGCAAATGTATCAATCAGCAGTTTTATATCACCACCAACCGGGTATAAGATGGGGCAGGTACAACCATACTTGCGGTATTCAGCCACCTTGGCTCGGGCTTCTTCCGGTGTACCAGATGCGGTAATATCCAGGATCAGTTTTTCGGGAACCAGATGTTTCGCTTTATCGATCTGCTCTTTGGTTGCAGGCCAACCGAGAATTGATTGAATCTCCTTTACAACATCATCCGAAACACCCGATGCTTTCGCAATATGTGGCTGTTGCGCGAGATATTGGGTTAATAATCCTCGTGTAGATTCCAGGGCTTTGTCATGGTCATTGTCTACAGAACAGACAACAAGTTGCGGCCGATCAAATTCGGCAAGAGTTTTATTGGCTTTCTTCAACCCCGCCTGAAGTAAGTTCATCGCTTTTTCATTATATTTTGGTGCGACACAATAGTTAAGAACCACACCATCAGCAATTTCTCCAGTCATTTCCATCATTTGGTCACCGGTCGCGCCGATCATAATGGGAACATTACGCGGTTCCCGACGGCCGTGAACAACATCCAATTCAATGCCATCTACATGAACAAACTCGCCATGAAATGTTACTTTTTCCAAATTCAGCAACCGTCTCATAACAGTCACTGTTTCCTTCATAGCCAGTAATGGTTTCTTTCTTTCAATTCCTACATTCTTGGCGAGAGGATCCCACCAGGCACCGATACCGCATATGATCCGGTTGGGCGCCAGATCATCCAATGTAAGATATGTGGCTGCAAGAAGACCGATATTACGTGTCCAGTTATTGATAACGCCAGAACCGACCTTGATTTTTTCTGTTACAGCTGCATATGCAGCCATGGGGACGATTGCATCACGGACCAGACGGCTTTCAGCCTGCCACACAGCTTCAAACCCTCTTTTTTCTGCATACTTTACATAATCCAAGCCATCCCTTAGATCATGGGCATCCTGCAAGTATAGAGCAACTCGTTCAGCCATTTTTCCTCCGGGGTTTATTTTGGGGTTGTATGACAACTATATTATAGAATAACTTGTTTCTGTTCGTATTGCTTCAATAGTTCAAGATCTTCTGGAAAATCAAGATCCAGTCCTAATGATTCACTGTTGACGACCTGAAGATTCAGGTTGAAACGTTCAGCTTGTTGACAATGCTTTTTAAAGGATCCTTCACCAAATTGATAGGCAATAAGGCCTGTGGGTTTAATTAATAGAGCATTGGTTCCTTCCCGACGCCTGTCGGGAGCAATGACAACAACAGGGGGTTCGCCTGACCTGGCGATAATTTCCTTGATATCCTGTTCGGAAAGCAAGGGAAGGTCTGAAGGTAGTATTAGAATACCTTGAGCTGAAAACATCTGCGCGACCATAGTCGCTCTCATCAACGCGGTATTCAAACCAGGGTTTCCATCTTCCATAACAGTTCTGGCTCCCTGTTCTCTCGCGAGAGACAAAACCGCTGTATCACTACTTACTACCAATATCTGGTCAATCTCTTTGATTTGGTTAAGTATTTTCAGAGTATGACCCAGAAGGGAGAGGTTCAATAACTCCCTTTCATCTTCAGACAAAACACCAGCAAGCCGGGTTTTTCCACGGCGCAATGATTTTACTGGAACAATCGCCCATAAACTCATTCTAGTTACCTTTAGGAGGCAGATCCATTCCAAACTCAACAGTCTTTTTTGCCAGACTGATCCGGTCTTCAATCGACCGCATAATCGTATTCGTTACCAATGGCATTATACCCCAGGAGGCTATTTCTTCTGCCTCAGCCGCATCCAGGGTATCCAACACTAATCCCGAAAGAATATCACGATAATGAGATGCAACCGACCTGGCGCAAGGTACTATACCCAGTTCAGAAAACATTTTTGCAGCTGGACCTTTTATTGTCTTTCCACCAATAATTGGAGAGACTGCAATAACGCGTTTTTTTAGCAATACATCTCGAAATCCTCCTAATATGAGAATAGGATCTATGCTTACCCAGGGATTTGATGGGCAAATAACAATTAGATCGGCTTCCTCTAAAGCCTTCAGGGCTTTTTTTGATGGTTTAGCCGAATCCGATCCTTCAAAAGAGAATCCCGTCACTTCAGGTTCACATTTCTCTTTTACAAAATACTCCTGAAAACCAAGGTTTCTTCCATCATTGGTTTTTACGATCGTTCGAACTGGTTTATCTGACATTGGAAGAACAGGTGTAGTTATATTCAATCTCTCGCACAGTGATTGTGTTACATCAGATAATGACATCCCGTTACCCAGTAACCGGGTACGTTCTAAATGAAGTGCAGGTCATGATCACCAAGTCGAAACCAGTGAGGAGCGTCCAACTCTTCAAGAGTGTTGAACACTTCCCAAGTCTCATCCATTCGTCCCCATCCCGATTGAGGGTTGGATAGACCTGCCAGCGTATAACAGACTGTATCAAGGTCTGGAGATATGTGTAATCCGAAAAGTTCGAAATCATCAGCTGTGTTAACAATAATGGACAATTCTCCGGGTTTAAGATACCGTACCAATCCATCAGCCAACTTCGCCCCGCCCACACCACCAGCAAGGGCAACAATTTTTCCTGAATTATTCATCTGGTGTTACTATCTCCAATCACTATCTCCCTTTTAATTTACTGGTGACATTAAGTCAAACCGACGTAATAGACCAGCTTTTTCTTTGTCTAGATATATAAGTGACAGGTTATCAATACAAACGCTAAAACTTATGTCGCGATTGACTGTTTTTTCCAGCGTGTTACAAATCTCATTTTTTTGATTCTGTTGATGCAATAGAGTAATGTGCGGCATCCAGGCATCGGGTGAATAATGGTTGTTGATACCAGTCATATATCGCCGGCATTCTTCCCAAAGAGCAAATTGCATCTCGCACATCTTTCGACTGCGGGCTACCATAAGAGTAAGTACCGGCTCTTGCCCTGCGAAGATTCCAATCCCTCCACTTACTGTGTTAAATGCAGTATGATTTTTTGAAATCTTATCCATGGATT
>JAAYYW010000290.1 GCA_012515195.1 Leptolinea sp. | reverse complement strand
TTTCCATAATATTGTCTAAACACCAGTTACCAAGGAGAAACCCATGTTCGCAAATCTAATGAAACTTGATGTCCGCGTCGTTCTTTTCGTCGTCTCTATTGCGTTGTTTGTTATCGGCGCCGGTGCCCCCGCTGCCACTGGTGGATGATTTCATCATTCCAGAGAATACCTTTTTCGTGTTACCCACGCCAGGGATGGCCGCTCACCACTGCCGAATGGAATCATTCTTTTAGTATAAAAAAAATATGATTTTATTGCTTGCTGTCATCATAGGCCTGGCTGCCACCCTGGTGCGAGCCAGGCTTACGCATCGCACTTTAATAATGCCCCACATACATTGGGAATGGCTTGTATTTGTTTCCGTTGTCCCTCAAATACTGGCATTTAATGTGCCGTATACGGCCCGTCTGATACCGGATGACCTAATTCCTGCTATACAGATTTTTTCCATGTCCGGATTGATCATATTTGCGATGGTCAATGTTTTTCTTCCAGGTTTTTGGGTACTATTAGCCGGCCTTCTTAGCAACTTCATCGTTATTCTATTGAATGGCGGTTGGATGCCCATCAGCATGGAAACAGTAAGACAAATATCACCTTCCCGACCGGATGACTTTTGGACGATCGGGGACCGGCTTGGCTTCACAAAAGATCGGATTTTTTCAGCGAGCGATATCAATCTACCCTGGTTGTCCGACCGTTTCACACTTCCGCCAGGACTGCCTCAAAATCTAGCATTCAGCGTCGGCGACATAATAATCTCTATTGGCGCTATTTTTCTTTTATGGTCACTTAGCCGTGAAGAAAAAAGGAGAAAAGATGACACCCACACCTTCATTAATGATAAAAACTCCGGCGATTCCGCCGCCGACGTTCGATCCACATGCGTCCACGAAATCTGAGTTTGGCCGCCTGATACATGCTGCCATCATCAGCCCGCGGTTCTGCCGGCATTTGCTGATTGACCCAATTTCCGCGATCGAATCCGGTTACTCCGGTGAGGGGTTCCATTTTTCGGAAACAGTCAAAAATCATTTACGGCACATAAAAGCGGATTCTCTTGAAGATTTTTCGTCGCAAATATTGAGAATTATAGAAGTTCCATCCATGTCTGAAATGGCTGTGCTGCACTACTGATCACGTTGATATTCAGGTTATTGTTATGAACCGAAAGGCTTACAAACCACATCCAGAAGAATCACTTGTTCTCAATAAGCAGGGGGATGCAGGGAGGGTTGAGGAACAAAGCGTATCGGTCCAGGTTATGATCCCCATGGAGCTGGACCCCAAAATGCGTGTAATTGGCTTCTTTGCGCTGGACAACGAAGAACTGCCTGAAGGAAGTCAGAAAAACCTGAATGAAATAACCGGCACGCCTTTCAAAGCTGAACTGGCAGGGCTGACTGTTTTTGTCGGCCCTGTCGTTCAGAATTTACAGGATAACTATATCAAAGCACTCTTTTCATTGGCTGATTCAATCGATCGTTGCGATCAGAGTGCTCACAGTCAAACCACTGCTTTGTGGTCCCGTCGGATTGCCCAATGTATGCAACTCTCCAGTGAAGAGGTTGAAGAGATCACCCTGGCAGCCCGTTTGCATGATGTGGGAAAGGCCGTTGTTCCCCGTGAGATATTGGTGAAACCAGGTCCGCTCAGTGAGAATGAGTGGTCGATCATACGGCATCATGCTGATTACAGCGCGACCCTGATGGATCCCTCTCCGGGTTTAAAAAACATTAAATTGATCGTCCTGGCGCATCATGAATACTACAATGGTTGTGGGTATCCCCGTAACCTTCGGGGAGAAGAAATCCCTCAGGGTGCGCGGATACTTGCCGTTGCAGACGCGTATTCAACCATGACTACCGGACGGGCTTACCGCCCTCCAATCTCACCAGAACAGGCAAAACTTGAATTAATGCGGTGTAGTGGAACGCAATTTGATCCCGAAGTGGTCAAAGTGATGATCAAGTTACTGGGGCGTTATCAGTTCTTCTAATCTGATAGTCTCTTCTGAAATTCAGGATTTCATTGAACAATCGGAATAAAACGAATGCAAAAACCGTCCAATCCTATGGCGGTTTTGTTAATTCAAGATCCAATCTAAATTTCAGGTTCCATAATATGCGACAGATGACTGGTTAACCCAGATCACAGGCCTGGAGAAAACT
>JAAYYW010000026.1 GCA_012515195.1 Leptolinea sp. | reverse complement strand
GAATTCTTGACAGCCGGAATATGTCATGATAACCTTGCGGAACGTATAGAAAACCACTGACCGCAGGAAAAAATAATTGTCAGTGGTTTTTCTTGCCAATTCAACACCGTATGGAGAGTTTTAGAATGTCAGAACGTTTAATGGGGACCGTAAAGTGGTTCAATGCCACGAAAGGCTATGGTTTCATTGGTCGTGATGAAGGGGAAGATGTTTTTGTTCACTTCTCCGCCGTGGAAATGGAAGGCTACCGCCGTTTGAAAGAAGGCCAAAAAGTGGAATTCTCTGTTGAGCAAGGCCCCAAAGGGCTTCAGGCTGCCAACGTAATCCCGCTATCTTAGAAAAAGAAAAAAGGCACAACTATAAATCCGCCCACTTGGGCGGTTTTTTTAATCCACTTTATGTTGAATAATATAGCCGAAGAGTTTAATATACTCATTCACTGTATTCTTCCATCCAGCTTTTGACAACCACCACGTGGACGAAGAATACCAACTATCACGTACGGGTCGAACAAGTATTTCCGTTTCAGTCCCCTCGAACACTTCTTCCCAGATCATTCGGGTACGCAGGGTATGGTAAGGATCAGTTACAACAAGCAATACTTTTGGATGCTTACTTTGGAGCAAAGCTTTTACATCCTTGGCTTCATCCCTTGTGCTGGCCGCATTCCAGGGAGTGATCATGATTGCCCCACCGGGGATACCCGCATTAAGTAGAACCAATTGTCGTTCTTTCGAATACTCCGCGTTAAATTCTTCCAGGAATGCCCCTGTTTCTGTGAGAATTATTGTATCGGCGTATTCTTCCTGGTAGAGCCGGATAGCTTCATCGATCCTGTGTTCATCTCCACCGCTTAAAACCACAATTGCGTCAGCCTTTTGGAGCGGATCAGCCACAACCAGTATTCCGCCCATCGCGGTCAACAGAAAAACAATCGCAATAGACAGAATAATGAACCAGATCAAACAACAACCTGGTTTCCGAGTTTTTTTGTTTTGATGGTCCATTTTAAGATTCTACCAGAATCGTCCTGTCCATTTTGCAACCCGTACAAGAAATCGGCGTATATAGTTCTGGAGGCAAAAATGTCCGAATCAAAACACATCCCCTTTTTATTGTGGCCTTTTTACGCGATCTGGAAACTGATCGAATGGATATTCCTGCTTACTGGTCGTTTGATCGGTGTAGTTCTGGGTTTGGTTCTGATGATCGTCGGTATTGTATTAACCCTGACAGTAGTTGGAGCTATCGTAGGTATTCCATTTATTATCATCGGGTTTTTGTTGACATTAAAATCGATCTTCTAACCTGAAATTTTGTCCAGCGCCTTTTTCATCCGTTCGAGGGCTTCGTTTAGCTTGGCTTTGGTACAGCCAAAGTTCATCCTGACGAAGCCTTTTCCTTGAGCGCCAAATGATTCCCCATTATTAAACGCGACCAGAGCCTTCTTCAGGAAAAAGTCATAGGGGTTCTCGGTCAGACCGGCATACCGACAGTCCAACCACGCAAGATAGGTTCCTTCCGGAGAATTCATCCGGATCTGGGGCATATCGCGCTCAATTGTTGCTTTTAAGTGGTTACGGTTTTCTTCCAGGTAGATCATAAGGTCTTCCAACCAGGGCTGCCCGGACTGATAGGCGGCAATCGCTGCAGTAATACCCAGCATATTGGTGTTACCAGTAATTCCCTTCATCGCTTTGTTGTATTGGTCACGAAGGTCCTTGTTTTGGATCACAGCAAAAGAGCAGTCAAGCCCTGCGATGTTGTACGTTTTACTGGGGGCCATTAAGGTGATGGTCTTTTGAGCAATTTCTGGATCAAGCGATGCCAGAGGAAGATGTTTGAAACCATGGTAGACCAGATCACAATGAATCTCATCCGAACAGACGATAACGTCATTCCGTAGACAGATTTCAACTATGCGTTCCAACTCCTCCCGGGAGAAAACCCTTCCAACCGGATTGTGCGGATTACATAGAAGAAAAAGTTTGGTTTGTTGAGAAATTTTCTCCTCAAGATCGGAAAAATCAATTCCATACACCCCATTCTCATCCTGAACCAGTGGGTTTTCCAGGTTTCTCAACCCTGCGTAACCGGCTGTCTTAAAGAATGGCGGGTACACCGGGGGCTGAATAAGCAAGGCTCCTTCTGGTTCTGTTACCGCATGGGCGGCAATGTTAAAGCCGACTACAACCCCCGGGGTAAAGACAATATCTTCGGCTTTTATCTGCCAGTTGTATTTTTCGATCAGTCGATTGACAATGACTTGGCGTAATTCTTTTGGATCACCAGCATATCCAAAAACACCATGTTCGATTCGTGAATGCAGTGCCTGTAACACTCCGGGTGGAGAGGCGTAATCCATATCCGCCACCCACATCGGTAGAATATCTTTGTCGTACAGATTCCACTTGATACTATCAGAATTGTGGCGATCGATTTCCCGGTCAAATATTTTTGGCATGGTATGTATCCTATTTAAAATAATCGTCACTCATTATACCGCCAGCTGAATGGGTGAAAATTCAGGAGTAATTTTTCTCCAACTTTCATACCTGTGGGATAATTGACCTGTGAAAACTATCTCAAAAACACCTGTTGTCAATATTTGTTATCCAAAAACCTGGGATGAGTACGAGTTGCTTGATTCCGGAGGTGGACGTAAACTAGAACGTTATGGACCATATACCTTGATCCGGCCAGAAGCAGAAGCTATCTGGAAGACTGCACTACCGGAAAAAGAATGGCAAAAAGCAGCGGCGGAGTTTCTCCCCTCACCTGAAGAGAACGGAGGACACTGGAATATTCGCAGCTATCTCCCTTCAGCCTGGAATCTTCATTATCGCGATCTTTGTTTCAAGGTTCAACTAAGCGGATCACGGCATATTGGTGTATTCCCAGAACAGGCTGTTCAGTGGGATTGGATTACCAGTTTAACCAAAAAGAGTAATAAACCTCTTAAGGTGTTAAATCTCTTTGGATATTCCGGGTTGGCCACTATTGCCGCCGCACATGCCGGTGCCTCTGTCACCCATGTGGATGCCTCACGCAAGGCAGTCACCTGGGCGCATGAGAACCAGGATCTATCCAACCTCTCCGACAAACCAATTCGTTGGATCGTAGATGATGCCGTGAAATTCATCCATCGTCAGGCTCGACGGGAAGAAAAATTTGACGGTTTAATTTTGGATCCACCTAAATTCGGACGCGGCCCCAAAGGTGAGGTGTGGGAGTTTTACAAACTCCTTCCCGATTTACTTCAAGCATGCCGAGATTCCCTGACTCCCGAACCAACCTTTGTCGCCCTCACCGCCTACGCCGTAAAAGCCTCATCCATAACCCTGGCGCAATCGCTCGAACAAACTATGGATGGACTTAATGGCAAAATAATCGCCGGTGAACTTGCCTTAAAAGAGGAATCAGCAGGACGCTTACTCAGTACGGCAGTATTTGCCTTGTGGAGCAGTCTGCCGGTCGATATTGATTAAGAATTCGACTTGAAAGAGGGACAATCATGGCATCAAATCCAACAATAGCTATCATCGGTTCCGGGGTTATGGCAGAAGCTATGATTTCCGGTATTCTTAAACAAAAAGTGACTATAGCAGAAAAAATCCGCACGGCCGATGTACGCCTTGAGCGGGTAAACGAATTAAAAGACCGATATGGTGTTGTTCCATTTACTGATAATCTCCAAGCCATTGATCATTCAGATGTCGTCATTCTGGCGGTCAAACCGCAACGGATCGAGAGTGTGTATGCCATCCTCCGCGGAAAAATCCCTACCGGGGCGGTCGTTCTTTCCATTGTGGCAGGCGCGTCTATAGCGGCCATTAGCCATGGATTGGATTACAACGCTGTAATACGCGCCATGCCCAACACACCGGCACAGATCGGTGAGGGAATAACTGTCTGGGTGGCCTCTCAGGCTGTCCGCGAAGACCAGGTGGAAATGGCCCGTCAGATACTGACCGCCATGGGGGAGGAAGTTCTGGCCGATGAAGAAGATTATCTGGATATGGCCACGGCCCTCTCTGGCACCGGTCCGGCTTATGTGTTCCTATTTATGGAGGCCATGATCGATGCTGGGGTGCATCTGGGTTTTCCCCGCCGGATATCAGAACAACTGGTCGGGCAGACTCTACGCGGGTCAACCGACTTTTTCCTGGGAACCAAAACCCACCCTGCCCATCTGCGCAACCTGGTCACCTCTCCGGGCGGCACGACCGCCGAAGCCCTGTATTACCTGGAAAAAGCTGGCTTCCGCACAGCCATCAGCCGGGCAATCTGGGCGGCATACGAAAAATCCAAGGCACTCGGAAGAGGTAAGAACGGTGAAGCCCCGGAAAAATAAAGGTTTGTTGAATGAGATGGAGTGCTTTACACAGTAAAGCACTCCATTTTGTTAATCTCTATTAATTTCAGAGAATTAGTTTCACATTAATAAACCAGTTTTTCAGGATCATTACCTACCCTCTTGCGAAATATCCAGTATGTCCACGCCTGATACACCAGGACTATGGGGACAAATATCAACGCAACGATGGACATAATCTGCAATGTGTAGGGGCTGGATGCGGCATTGTAGATAGTCAGGCTCCATACCGGGTTGGTACTGGAAATCAGAACCCGCGGAAATAATGTCAGGAAAGCGGAAGCTGTCACGCCAGCAATCGTCAGCGATTGCATAATAAATCCTTTTCCGTACTGGCGGCGGAAGATAAAGAACCCTACCACCGCCTGAATAATCAAGACAAGGTAGGACAAAATACCTGGCCGGATCCCTTCCTTTGTAGCCATATCAGTTTCGGCTGAAGAAAATAGAACAACGGCAGCCATTAGAACCAATACAGGAATCCATAAACGTGAAGCCAGTTTTTGTACCCGTTCCTTTATCGGATTTTCTGTCTTTAACGCTAAAAAGATTGCACCTTGCAGCATAAACCCGATTGTTGAGAGAACACCTACTGTCAGAGCGTATGGGTTTAACAGATTCCAAAATCCACCGGTATAGTTTTGAGAAGCATCAATCGGAATTCCCCGCAGGAAATTGGCAAAAGCCACTCCCCATAACAGAGCCGGGAGGAAACTGCCAAGACAAATAGCCCAGTCCCAGAAAGAACGCCAGAGCCGATTCTCATCCTTGCTGCGAAATTCAAGCGCTACACCCCGCAAGATCAAACCCACCAGCATGAGCAAAAACGGCAGGTAAAATCCAGAGAAGAGCGTGGCATACCAATTGGGAAACGCCGCAAATGTCGCGCCTCCAGCTGTGATCAGCCATACTTCATTTCCATCCCAATGTGGTCCGATCGTATTGATTACCGATCTTCGTTCCGTGTCTGTCTTTGCTACAAAAGGATGGAGAATACCTACCCCGAGATCAAACCCTTCGAGAATGAAATATCCGGTATATAGAACTCCGATCAAAACAAACCAGACAATATTCAGGTCCATGTTCATCTCCTATCCCCAGACAGCTTCCGTGGCATTGACTTCTACCGCTTTTTCGTCCCCCGGATCAACCGGACCAGCTTTGGCATATTTAACCAGCAGGTAAACATCTGCGACCATCAATATGCCATAAAGTAGTGTAAAGATAATAAGGCTAGAAAAGACCATCCCCACAGTAATATTGGGTGATACCGCTTCTGCGGTTTTTAACACGCCGAAAACTGCCCAGGGCTGACGGCCGGTTTCGGTCAACAACCAACCTGTTGTATTGGCCAGGTATGGTAATGCAATGAACCAGGGGAAAAATCCAAGGATTTTTTTCTGAGCAAAAGGTTTCTTTTTATACGCAACAAGCAATGCGTAACCAGCAACCAAAACCATAAATGAACCAGCCCCAACCATGATCCGAAATGTCCAGTAAGCCGTGAACACAGACGGAACATAATTGCCCGGACCAAAAATAGATTCATATTCACGTTGTAAGTCATTGATCCCTTTGATTTCGCCTTCAAATCGGTTATAAGCCAGAAAACTCAGTACACCAGGAATCCGGATGGCGAATGTATCTTTCCGATTGGTTTCGTCAAAAACACTGAACACAGAAAAGGACGCTGGATCCTCTGTTTCCCACAATGCTTCGGCCGCGGCAATCTTCATTGGTTGCGTTCTAATCATATATTGAGTTTGGGCATGTCCAACCAGAACTGTCAACAGGATAGCCGCTGTACCAAAAATGGCTGCTATTTTGAATGATTTTTCAAAAAATACTTCATGGTTTCGCTTCAGTAAATGGTACGCGCTGATGCCTAATACAAAGAAAGCTCCTGTGGAAAAGCCGCCCAAAACTGTGTGCGGAAATTGGTGCCAGACATATGGATTTGAAAATAAAGCAACAAAATCAGTCATAACCGCGCGAGACCCTTGCATTTCAAAACCAACCGGGTGCTGCATAAACGAGTTCGCGATCAGGATCCATAATGCGGAAAGATTGCTGCCAATCGCAACCAACCAGATGGTGACTGCATGCATTCTTTTTGATATCTTATCCCATCCAAATATCCAAAGTCCAAGAAAGGTAGATTCAAGAAAAAAAGCCAGCAGAGCTTCAATTGCCAGAGGAGCGCCGAAAATATCACCAACGAAACGGGAATACTCCGCCCAGTTCATACCGAACTGAAATTCCATGACAATTCCAGTCACAACACCCATGGCAAAATTGATCAGGAATAGTTTCCCCCAGAATTTTGTCATCCTGCGGTATATCTCATCTCCCCTGACAACGTACATGGTTTCCATGATGGCGACCAATACAGACAAACCAAGTGTCAATGGGACAAAAAAGAAATGATATATGGTGGTGGCGGCAAACTGGAGTTGAGAGAGAGTCAATATGGTCATCAGACACTCCTTGTGAAGGATCAAATTAGGGCAACCTTATTTCTGAAGCAGGAACAAAACTATCGAAATGAATGGCTGCCATCTCACGATTCAGGATCTTTTGTACATGCCGGAGACTTTTTTGAACAGGACATGGTGAGTCCAGTGGACAGGAACAGTCTTCTGAAAGACAATCTGACAGTTGGATAGGACCTTCAACTGCTTCAAAAACATCAAGTAGAGAAATCTCCATCGCCGGTCGGGCTAACTGAACGCCACCTTCTCGGCCGGGAAATGTTTTAATAATGTTATTGTGGCCTAATGACGCGATTATCCGGTAAAGAAAGGATCGGGGAATATTCATTTCTTTTTGAATCCGGGAAGTTGGCAACCGCGCATTTTCCCCCGCGCGGGCTAGGGCAAATACAACCCGAAAGCTATAATCGGTCTCACGATTAATTCGGATCATCTGTAAACGCTTTCATTTACCAGTATACTCAACCTTTACCTTCATTGTCAATAATTTGATTCAATCCTACAGTGGTATAATCGCACTCGTTTGATGGAAGGTACCATGCTTGAAAAATTGTTGGGAATCGAAGAACGATATAACGAAATAAACCACCTGCTCGAAGAGACAGGGGAAGATTATCAACGTGCGACCGAACTGGCAAAAGAACGGGCCGAAATTGAACCGATCGTGTTTAAAACACGTGAATATCGCCAGGCAATAAAACAACGCGAAGAAGCAGAAATTTTATTGCAGGAAGATGATGACGATATGAGGGATCTGGCAGAATCTGACCTGGAAAGCCTGGTCCCGCGAATTGAATCCCTTGAAAATGAATTAAAATCGCTCCTTCTTCCAAAGGACCCCCGTGATGACCGAAACGTTATTGTAGAAATCCGGGCTGGAACAGGCGGAGATGAAGCCGCCCTTTTCGCTGCCGAATTGGTACGCATGTACACCCGTTATGCCGAGCGCAAGAACTGGTCGGTTGAGGTCATGTCTCAGAATGAGACCGGTATTGGTGGTTACAAAGAGATTTTCTTCATGGTCAAAGGAAAAGGGGCATACTCCCGTCTAAAATGGGAATCTGGTGTTCATCGTGTACAGCGAGTTCCGGCGACAGAGTCTTCAGGGCGCATTCATACCTCTACAGTCACCGTCGCTGTTCTGGCTGAAGTCGAAGATGTTGATATTCAGATCCCTGAGACTGATATCAAAATCGATGTCTTCAAATCAGCCGGCGCCGGTGGACAGAATGTTCAAAAGAACTCTACAGCTGTCCGCATCACGCATTACCCATCCGGTATTGTCGTCGCCTGTCAGGATGAACGATCACAATTGCAGAACAAATTACGGGCCATGAGCATCCTCCGTGCCCGGCTATTTGAGATCGAAGAGCAAAGACGGATATCAAATCTTGAAGCCGACCGTCGTTCACAAGTTGGCACCGGTGAACGATCTGAAAAGATCCGAACCTATAACTACCCTCAATCCCGGATCACAGATCACCGTATAAACATTTCCTCCTTTAACATTTATGGTGTCCTGGATGGCGAGTTGGATGTTTTCATAGACGAACTTTCCATGCGCGATGAAGCGGAACGACTCACAGCAGCTGCATCAGAATGATTTACTTGGAAGCTGGCTGATTGAAGCCAGTGCCCAATTAAAACCGGTTTCCGATATTCCGGCTCTTGAATCACAAATGGTTGCTTCCCACATTCTGGGAAAACCGCAATCCTGGGTAATTGCCCATCCAGAAGTCGTCCTGGGGCATTCTCTGATAGAGAAGATGAATGGAGTTCTACGTTCTCTTATTGATGGCTGTCCCTTCGCCTATATAACGGGTCAACGGGAGTTCTATGGACGGCCCATGGAGGTTCGCCCCGGATTACTGGTACCCCGGCCTGAAACCGAACTGCTGATTGAAAAAGCACTCCGCTGGTTGGAAAACCATCCTAAGCGGCGCTCTGCAGTAGATGTGGGCTGTGGAACAGGGTGTATCGCGGTGACATTAGCCGCCGAAGTTGTTGACCTAATTGTTGATGCCATTGATGTGGATCCATTGGCCATACAGTTAACCAATCAGAATGCAGCCAACCATAACGTTCAGGATCAAGTCGCCACCTTTACCGGATACTTGCTTAATCCAATCCAGCGCCAATATGACCTGATATGCGCAAATTTGCCATATATCCCATCCGATACCGTAAAAGATCTTCCAGCAGCGCGCTACGAACCGGTTCTTGCCCTGGACGGCGGAACGGATGGTCTTCGTCTAGTTGAACCATTACTGCAACAAGCTGTTGACAAACTGCGTTTTGGCGGTTTGATCTTGCTTGAAATCGAAGCGTCTCAGGGAAAAACAGCCCCTGCACTGGCCCAACAATACTTCCCTGATGCGACTGTTCTTCTTCACCGTGATCTGGCAGGTCTGCCCCGGATTGTGAGCATTCAAAGCAAATAGCTATGATAAAAGGCAAAATCCAAACTGGACTTGCAGCCCTTTTCGGCTCGATATTTATCTGGGCCTCAACCTTTGTGATCACAAAATCACTGATGGATTCCATTGGGCCATTGACAATCATCGGATTACGGTTGTTGATCGCGCTAACTATCCTTTTACCTATCTCAATGCGGGCTGGTTTCCAGTGGAGTATGCTTCTTAAAAAGCATTTCTTCCTGTTCGGGCTTACCGGTATTGCACTATATTTTGGCTTCGCGAACATAGGTTTGAAGCTTTCAACGTCTGGAAACGCAGCGTTGATCCAGGCAGCCAATCCAGCTGCTATTGCTCTTTTCTCTTTTTTGGTATTAAAAGAACAAATCTCCAGACAGCGCGCAGGTGGGATCATATTATCGATAATAGGCGTACTGCTTGTTTCCGGTGTCCCCGCAAAAGGGGGCGCGTCTACACTTATTGGAAATCTCCTGCTGCTCGGAAGTGTTATCGCCTGGGCATTGTACACTGTGCAGGGGAAGAAGCTCCCCGAGACAATTTCTCCCCTGATTTCCACTACTGTCAGCTTTCTGACAGGTTTAATCTGGTTGATGCCTTTCATCATTCTTGAGTTACTTTTTTCCGGTATCCCGGTGATCAACCCCGGTTCCTGGGCTTCTCTTGCTTACCTCGGTATTGCGGCTTCCGCTCTGGCGTTCTTCCTTTGGAATTTCGGGCTTGAGACAGTGGAGGCATCTCTAGCCGCACCTTTGATCAATTTGATCCCGATCATCGGTCTGTTCTTTTCATTTCTTGCTGGTGAACAAATTGTCTTCATTCAAATCCTGGGCGGTCTGATAGCCATAACCGGTGTTTTGATTACCCAGGGTATCCATCCATTTCCAAAAGGAACCCCACGTGAAAACCCAGGTTCTCCCAATTGATTCGTTCGCCTCCATAAAGGAGGCACTCCACATAATCCGGGGAGGTGGATTGGTGGCGTTCCCAACCGACACCGTTTATGGCCTTGCAGCCGATCTGTGTTCCCATTCCGCTATTGACCGAATTTACCAGGCAAAAGGCCGTGATATGGCAAAAGCGATACCCGTTTTGATCAGCAGCATGAATCAAATTGATCGGATATCACCAGCTTTTCCGGAAACTGCTCAAAAATTGGCCAATAAATTCTGGCCCGGCGCGCTGACATTAATTATCCCGCGCCGTGTTGACCTTCCGGAGAACCTTTCGTCAGGCCCAACTGTAGCCGTAAGAATGCCTGATTACCAACCAGTGCTTACCGTGTTGCAGCATTGTGGCCCGCTGGCTGTAACATCTGCCAACCAGAGTGGACAGGCCAACCCCCTCTCAGCGCAGGATGTTCTGGCGCAACTGGGCGGGCGGATTGATCTTATTCTGGACGGTGGACAGGTCAGCGGGGGTGTTCCATCGACAATTGTGGATTGCAGTCTGGAACCACCGGTCATCACCCGCAACGGAGCCATTTCAGATAACGACATTTTCTCGGTTTTGTGATCTTCCACAAACCAAGTCTGGAAAAATAAAATACAAAAAGATGTAAGACAATTTCCATCGATATTTACCAGACTTTTGCCTTCTGGATTTGGGAGTACAATCGGCATTATGGAAACCAGACCCGTTAATAAAACCAAAGAGCGTGACTTTTCCACGCTAATAATCCAAATCGTCATAGCCATTCTGTCGGTTTTTATGGCGCTGGTGTCTTACACAGTTGTAAGGGGTATCGTCACTTCCTGGAGTCTGACTCATTTACCGGGTGACCCCTTGCTGAACGCGGATCCATTATCTTTCACATACCCAACACCGGAACCTATTATTGCCGGGGGGACATCCGTTCCTACCCGTCCGATGGTAGCGAAGATCGAACCAACGCCGGTGCAGTGGGACGGGTCAAAACGTGTCACCGTCCTACTTCTCGGCCTCGATTACCGTGACTGGGAAGCGGGCGAAACGCCCCGGTCTGATTCCATGATGCTATTGACAGTGGACCCTCTATCCAAGACAGCCGGTATTCTATCCATTCCCCGTGATATGTGGACCGTCATTCCGGGTTTTGATTACTATAAGATAAACACAGGCTATTTCCTGGGAGAACGGTACCAACTGCCAGGAGGCGGCCCACAACTCGCGCGTGAGACCGTCGAAAACTTTCTGGGAGTACCTATCGATTACTACGCCCAGATCGATTTCAACGCGTTTGTCCAATTCATTGATTCTCTCGGCGGATTGGATATGAAGATCAAGAATCCGATTAAGGTTGACCCGGTTGGACCAGGTAATACGATCATTCTTGAACCGGGCACCCAGACATTAAGTGGGGCTGTTGCGCTGGCGTATGCCCGCAACCGTTACACGGAATACGATGATTTTGACCGTGCCGCCCGCCAGCAGGAAGTTGTTATGGCTATCCGCAATCAAGTTGTCAACCTCAACATGCTGCCCACTCTGGTTGCCAAAGCCCCGGAGCTTTACACAGAGCTCTCCAGCGGAATCCGCACCAATCTGACGCTTGACCAGATCATTCGTCTGGCATATCTGGCTGAACAGATCCCGGTGGAAAACATCGCCAAAGGTGTTATTGACACAAAAATGGTCCGTTTTGGAAAATCACCCGACGGACTGGATATACTGATCCCTGTTCCTGAAAAAATCCATATTCTGCGGGACAGCATATTTGCCGGCTCCATCATTCCCGAAGGAAAACAGCTTTATGGAGATGATTGGGCTGCCATTTTGAAAGAGGAAGGGGCGCGTGTAGAGATTAGTGACGCAAGCCGCGTGGATGGTCTTGGCGAGAAAACCGCGGATTTCCTTCGTCAAAAAGGGATCAATGTTACCGGATTCGCACCGGCAACCGGATCGTCCACTGTCACCTACATTAAGAATTACACTGGAATGGTCTACACCACGCGATATCTGGCTGATTTATTTGAAGTAGATTCCTATCGAATCGAAACAGAATATATTCCAGACTCTCCGATGGATATAACCATAATGATTGGAAAAGATTGGTCAAGAAAAGGATTGGTCGAATGACCAATCCTTTTCTTCTTTTATTTCTGACTAATCTTCATAGACCAAGATTTTTATTCATTTGCAACAGGGTGATAATACGTAATGTAAGACTGTCGCACTTCAGTCTGGATCTCAGGATCTAATGTGATCTCCTTGGAGCCCATGGATCGCGCCCAGATCACAAGACGGGCAGTGTTTTCTGCAGCGAGTGTTGAATCATAGGCTTCCGCCAGTGATTGTCCCACTGTTAACAGTCCGTGATGAGCCAGTAACACCGCCACACCAGATCCGATTGTCTCCAGTACAATCTGCGCCAGTTCAGCCGAACCGGGGGCACGATAGGGGGCCAGGGGCACAGGCCCGGTAAGACAGGATGCCGCTTCGGTCAAAACTGGGGGAATCTGTTCGTTCGTAATGGCAAATACCGAGGCATATGGCGCATGGGTATGAACAACAGCGTTTACATCCAACCGTTCGCGAAAAAAGATCGTGTGCATTTTGATCTCGGTCGTGGGTGTCCACTTTCCTTTGATCACCTTACCGAACATATCTGTGACCACAATGTCATCCGGTTTCATTACCCGGTATGGAATAGCAGAGGGTGTTACCGCTACCAATCCAGATTCCCTGTCACATGCGCTTATGTTCCCCTGCGCACCATGAGCCAACCCGTCCGGTCCAAGTTGCTTTGCCAATTCGAAAACTTCGCTACATAATTCATCTATTTTCATGGTTCCTCTAATATGTGTTTAGGTTTGATCAATAAGAAGTTCGGATACTTCGACTACTTCGAATCAGTAGGTAGACCATAATTGTAACAAACGTATCAATAAGTAATTTTTGGTAATTTCGATTATTTCTTTTCAAAACGTAATAAGTCTGACAATTTATTGGTATATTGTCAGGCAATATCGCTTTCAACGGTGAAAGTAATCCGGATAACCGGGCCTATCATCCGGGTATGCATCCAAATTCTCCAGGTACTCTGAAATCTGGCTGACCGTTGATCCAATAACTCGGGAGCTACAAATGGATTGTTGGTATCCATAAATGTAAATTCCTGTCCAGATTCGACTGCTCCAAGTGCGGGAATATGCGTCCACGTTCCAAAACGCATGGTTTCATCCGCATCGATATTCACAAGCATATCTCCCCTGGTTTCTAATAATTGATTGGGTTTGTGTGGTGAAACAGTCACTTTCATATAGAAACTATCACCGGGTTTGATGGGAACGGGATAATTGGCTATCACTGCGTTCAACACAAAATCGCGGGTCAATTCGGGGCAGTATTCCATTCGATTTTGATCAACAAAACAAATTTTAAGAACATCTACCCCTTTGTTCGTCAGTGGTAGTCGAGAATGGGTTATTCCCAAAAGATTTGTACCAGTCCATATGTTTTCTTCGTTGATACAATAATCAGTCTTTCCGTCGCAGTTTGATCCCATAGAGAGATCATAAGTATCAAGGCTGTTGTAGGGAATCCATTTCCCACCCGAAAAATAAGCAACCCCATTGGAAGTCGCGACCCATACGCGATTATATTTATCCACCTTGATGTCTCTAATTTCATTCCCTGGAAGTCCATTGAAATCTGTGTAAGATGTCCAGGAACCATTTTGGTAGCAGCTCACTCCACTGTCAAACGTCGCGATCCAGGCAATGCTATTGCCCGATTCGTCCGAAGAAAAAGCGATCCCCCTTACATTGTTACCGGATAAACCAGAACCCTTTGTATAGTGATCCCATTTACTTGAAGAGGCATGGAAAACGCTTAATCCGTTTTCTATATAGCCGATCCATATATCTTCCGACTGATCGATTGCAACAACATGTGTCCGATCATTGACGATAGACCCATTTTCAACAGAAAAGACAGTTGTCCACTTTTCCCCGGCATAACGGGCAACTCCCCGATATGTTGCAGCCCAGATGTTATTCTCATCATCGACGAATAACCCGTATACCCAATCTGAAGGTAATCCGTCAATTATTGTGTATAAACGCCAGGTTTTTCCATCAAATGAAGCAACTCCTCCCTTTTCCATCCCAACCCAGACCACACCCTTATGGTCAATCACAATATCATTTATATTTTGTCCTGTTGTTACGCCTGCCTGGCTGCAATCTGTTATATATTTGTGTTCCTTATCATAGTACCCGATACCATTGTCCGGATTCTCCTCAGTGGCAAAATAACCGATCCAAATCCCCTTCGAGCTAACAGCGATTGAACGAACCTTATTGTTAATAATTCCAGGGGTCGAATCTCGATCAAACAGAATAACTCCCTGGCTTCTCAAGAACTGGTTCTCCGTCACATTTATCGGGAATATCTCACCTCCCGGACACATGTTTTCCGGAAGATCAGTAGATATCGTTGCTGAAGAGTCAATAGTGGTGCTGGCAACCGGCCCAGTTTCTTCCAAAGCAGAACTTGAAAGTGTTTTATCATTAAGTCCGCCTGAATAATTTATTAAAATCCACGCGAACAAAATCAAAAGAAAAGCCAAACCAAAAAATCTAAACAATCTGCCATAGAACTCGCTGGTACTAAGTGGCCAACGGGTTAATGTTTCTTGTTTCGGACTATTCAGAATTCTGCCCTGGTTGATTTTTTTATTTATGGATCTGTCCGTTTTGATCAGATCAAGTTGTTCTTTGATACATGTTTGTTCACGGTTGGTCAAGACATCGCAGAACGCATAAATTGCCTTTTTCTGTTCATTAGAAAAAGTGCGCGGCGAAACTTGATCAAGCCGGTCAGATGTTGTCATCTTTATGATGGAAAACCGGTTCCAGAAACGACCCCTCAGGATATAGGCGTACTGCTTCTGCCGTTCCGAATCCTGTTCCATTTCATGGAGCACATCAGTGAAGACAACCCGGATAGCCTGGCTGTTGGAAAACAGCGGATTTTCCTGTCTGCACGTCTTTACCAGACAGAGAAACCGGAAGGGTGATACCTCCAGGAACTCATCCTGCTGTAATTTCCTTAATAGCTGATAAACATCCCTGTATGATATTCCTGATAGGAGTAATTGGTCTTCTTCGTCCATGAATTTGCCAAATATTTGCAGATTTTTTGCAGTTTATTTGATTTTGGTTTCGTATACTACTTAATAAGTAATCGAAAGTGATCAAATGCCGCCCTTCAATTCTCAAATATAACATTGATGAGGCATTTGTCAAATACTAAGTGACCAATTTCATTTAGCAGATTTGGGGCAGAAACCAGTAAGTCAAAACCCAAAAAAACAACTTTTCATGATGTATAAGCTAATCTATCAAATACAAAAACCGGGTACCGCAAGGGGACGGTAAAGAAAAGGAACTGCTTAGTCTGGAAACACCAAGCAGTTCTTTTTTTCTTCATTTCCGCAAAATTAGTATTTCAGATTATATGTTTTTTTAACGATCTCCATGATCAGAAAGTCAAAAGCGTTCAATGGACATGTCTGATCATTCATAATTCCCACCAGATTCATGACCCAGACAAAATCCTCTTATATGCCCCGGTAACATTTACGTCCAGTTGCAATTCTAGTGAACTCAAACGTCCTCCCTGTCAATTCAAAAGATAATGTTACCGAACAGGAACGGATAGTTCATTTGATAATGTTACCCAGAGGACTGGCTCCTTTTCATAGAGGGTATCTTTCACATTGACAACGACATCTAAAGAAT
>JAAYYW010000289.1 GCA_012515195.1 Leptolinea sp. | reverse complement strand
CCATTGATGATGCTCCTCAAGGTCTGGTTCGGGTACTGCCGGAGGTCAAAACCATGCTGTTCACGACCCATCAGGGTTCATACAACGGATTGATCGATGGGTTTACCGCCCTGTGGCAGTGGATTGGCGATCATAATTTCAAGATCGATGGACCGGACAGGGAGATCTACCGGCGGTTGGCGAAAGAGAATCAGCATGATTCCGACCCAAATGCCCTCACAGAATTGCAAATACCGGTCTCCCCGGCCTGAACCTTTCCCTATAACCGGAGAAAACCATGAAATATTGTTTTGACCCCGACAGCATCAGCCTGGAACAATTAAAAGAACGTATCTGCTCCGCCGACCTTGTCCCCAGCCGCGAACCTATCCTTGAAAATCTGGATGAGCATTTGAAATCTCTGGAATCAATGGGAATTGAAACCCTGGGACGTTTGCGCAAGGAATTAAAGGACAACAAGCGTCTTTTTGCCATTGCCGACCAGACCGGTATTGACAAAGATTACCTTGCCCTTCTGCGCCGTGAGTTCGAAAGTTTTTTCCCGAAACCATTCCCCCTGAAAGAATTTGATTGGATCCCATCGGAAGAGGTTACCCGATTGGAAGAAGCGGGTCTACGAAATACGGCTAATCTGTTTGAAAATCCTGACCGGCTTCAAAACAGCGGTATCCAACCGGGCCTCGTCAGACATTTGCTTCAATGCGCCGACCTGACGCGCATCCAGTGGATCAGTCCACTTGCCGCCCGCATGCTGGTGGAAGCCGGGTTTGAAACCCCATCCAAAGTGGAATCCGCGAACCCCGAAGTGTTGGACAAAGCCATGAACGCGGTCAACACCGAAAACAACTATTTCAAAGGCAGGATAGGTCTCCGCGACATAAAGCGGCTGATCCATGCCGCGAAGTACATTTCCCTATGGTATTAAGACCGGTACAAATCACAACTTAAGTTTACAACAGCGGCCGCTGAAACCTATAGAAAAAAGAAAGAAGGAAGAAAAATGGCACAGATCGATTGTGTTCTCTCACCGCTTGGTTATGTCCGCTCCAGCGAGCAGGGCTTTGTACTCGAGATCAAACCGGAATACCGTGAAGCTATGCTGGGATTGCAGGGTTTCAGTCACATCAATGTGTTATGGTGGAGCCACCTGCTAGATGGGCCGGAATACCGCAAGATAAAGACTGTCGACAAACCCTACGCCAAAGGACCGGACCGCCTTGGGATCTTCGCCACACGCTCACCGATGCGTCCCAACCCCATTTGCCTTGATGTCGCGCAAGTGCTACATATTGATGAAACCAACGGGCAGATCGTAGTGGCCTGGATTGACGCGGAAGATGGCACTCCCATTCTGGATATCAAACCGTATCTTCCATGTTCCGACCGGGTAAAGGAAGTTTCGACTCCCGCCTGGAACGCGCACTGGCCGGCCTGGTACGAAGAATCCGGCGAGTTTGACTGGGCGTCAGAATTCGTCAACGCGCAGTAGGTCACGGGTAGTTTTCAAAACAGGCACTCCTGAGTGTCAGGGGTGCCTGTTTTCCTTTTTTTATAACAAACACAGCGAAATGAGAAATTCTTTTAGCGGTCAACACCCGGTTGAGATAAGATCCCTTTGTCTTTATACGGGTGTTTGATCTCTTTCATATCAGTCACAAGATCAGCCACGTCGATCAACTCCGGCGGCGCGTACCGTCCGGTTATGATGATGGTCTGCGATAACGGTTTGTTCGCCTTCAACCAGTCCACCACCGTCGATGTATCAAGCCAGCCAAAATTTAGAACAAGGGTGAATTCATCCAGCACAACCAGGTCATAACCGCCATTCGCGATCACGTCACAGGCTGTGTTCCAGGCGTTCAGATTCGTGTCCTTTGTGACCTGAAGATCCGTACTTTGCCAGGTACAACCGTCTCCCAGTGGACGGATATCCACTCCCATTTTGCGCGCGGCATCGTATTCACCATAATCCGCGTCCGGGCTTTTCAGGAATTGCAGCATGCAACATTGCATCCCATGCCCCCAGGCACGCAGCATAATACCCAGGGCAGCCGTGGTCTTCCCTTTGCCATCGCCGGTATATAGAATGATCAATCCCCTCTTATCCTCTGGCATGGTCAATATTCGATCCCTGGTTGGGCATAGATGCCTTTATCAAATGGATGACGTACCGGAGACATTTCGGTAACCAGGTCAGCCGCGTCAATTAATTCCTGCGGCGCATCACGACCTGTGATGACCAGATGCAGGTCAGCCGGTTTATTTTCCGCAAGCCAGGCCATAACCTCACCGATCTTCAACCATCCAAATTGAAAGGCATAGGTCATTTCATCCAGCACGATCAGTTCATACATTTTGCTGGCTATCTTTTCTTTTGCCAGTTCCCACCCATGAATAGCTCGCGCAGCTGTCTCATCGAGATCTTTTGAATCCCAGGTGAAACCATCGCCTGTAATGTGCCATTCCAAACCCAGTTTTTTTGCTGCCTTGATCTCCCCCCACTGTCCTTTTTCCGATTTTATGAACTGGATTACACACGTACGCATATCCCTTCCCCAGGCACGTAGAACCATACCAAACGCGGCTGTGGATTTGCCTTTCCCATTACCGGTATTAACGATCAACAAGCCTCTTCGTTCCTGTCGTGTCTTTCTCATATCCATCCTTATGACCGTCACGAACCGTGACAGCCCACTCGTTCCAGGGGTCCCGGTATAAGCGGGCGTCTACCCCAAAGACGGCCCTGAAATTTTCTGGGGTTAGAACTTTTTCCGGTAAACCAGAACTGATCTGCCTGCCTTTGTGCATCAGCACCAGACCGTCACAATACCGGGCGGCCATGTTCAGGTCGTGTATAGCCATAATTATCGACAATCCCTGTTCCTGTACCAGACCGCGTACAAGGTCGAGCACCTGGATCTGATGTTGAATATCCAGGCTGGTCGTTGGTTCATCAAGGATCATGACCCGCGGTTCCTGCGCTAGCACCCTGGCGATCAGTACCCGTTGAAATTCTCCGCCAGATAATTTCGTGACCGGGCGGTGTTTCAAGTCCAGCAGATCGGCCCGTGCCAGAGATCTTTCGACAATCTCCATATCTGCCGGGGTAAACGGCATGAACCAACCACGATGGGGCGCGCGGCCCAGTCGCACCACTTCCTGTACGGTGAGGGGCCAGGCAGAGGATTCCTGCTGCGGAACCCAACCAACCATCCGGGCGCGTTGTTGTTTATCCATGCGGGCTGCCTGTTTTCCTCCGATCAACGCATTCCCGCTTACCGGTTCAAGTAACCCGGCAAGCCCCCTTAATACGGTTGTTTTCCCGGAACCATTCGGCCCCACCAGACCAATTACAGACCTCTCGTTGAGTTTCAGGTTAAAACCATCCACCACACGGTGTCCATTATACGTAAGGGCCAGATCACTCGCAGTTATCAACATCACAGATCACTCCGTCCCCTGCGAAGCAGATAAAGGAAGAACGGACCGCCGATCAGAGCGGTAAAAATCCCAACCGGTAATTCCATGGGGGCCAGCAGGGTACGCGACAGGTCGTCAGCCACCAAGAGGATAACACCCCCGACCAGCATCGAAGCCGGGATGACCAACGCGTGTCGTGACCCGACCAACCGGCGCGCAATATGTGGAGATATCAGCCCGATAAAACCGACAATGCCACTGACAGACACGGCTGCCGCCGTTGATAGACTGGCGCCAGCGACAATCAGCAGACGGGCTTTCCGTAAGTCGAGTCCCAACGATTCAGCACTTGATTCTCCCGCCGATAACGCATCGAGAGACCGGGCCATCGGCCACGTCATCAGGAGGCCAAGTAATGCCGGGAAAGCCGCCATATATAGATGTGACCAACTCCGTCCGGCAAAACCACCCATTAACCAGGTGAATACCTCATGCAACACTTCATCGCTCAGGATGAGCAGCAGAGAGACTACAGCGGACAGTACCGTGCTTAACGCGGCACCGGCCAATAATAGTGAAATGGTGGATCCGTAATTACTGGTTTCAGCAATGGCATAAACCAGCAAAACAGCCGCGAGAGCCCCCAGGAAACCTGCTGTGCTCATGGATATGACCTTACTGGTGGGCGCTAACACGACAGCCAGAGTCGCGCCCAACGCCGCCCCACCGGACGCCCCGACAATATATGGATCTGCCAATGGATTACGAAACAATCCCTGGAACGCGGCTCCGGCAGAAGCCAGTGAACTACCGCACAAAAGAACCAGCAGAATACGGGCAACCCGAAAATCCCACAGGATTGTCGTATGGACGGACTTCACAGGACTTCCGGTAAGCGCTGATATTGTTTCCATTGGGCTGATGGATACAGCCCCCATGCCCAGGCTCAGAATACCGGTCAAAATGACCAGAACAGAAAGACCCGTGAAGATCAACACCCGTTTTGACATGAGCTATTTCTTAAACTCCGGATGGAGCGTATCAACGAAGAAGTTCAACGCATCAACAATACGTGGGCTTGAACGGGAGACGATGTTTCCATCCACGATATAAATGGCCTCGTTCTTTACAGCCGTGAGATTTTTCCATCCTTCCCGGCTGCCGATCACTTCAGCGGTCATCTGGTCGCCGTGACTGCTGGGTCCAATGATGAATTGTGGATCAAGCTCTATCAACTGTTCCGCGCTGATCGTCGGGTATTCCTCTTCCAATTCCCCGAAAATATTCACACCGCCGGCCATGCCAATCAGCTCCCCGACAAAAGCCGAATTGGAAGCAGACATCAACGGTTCATGCCAGACTTCATAAAAAACTGTGGGGCGTTCTTCTTCCGGTATGGCGGTAACAAATTCGGCAATTTCATCCATCCGTGCACGCATTTGTCCCACGACGTCATCCGCCTGTTCCGTATGCCCGGTGATCTTGCCTATCAACTCAATCGATTCCAGTGTCTCCTTTACATCTTCCGGCTCACTAACAAAGACGGGAATTCCAACTTTTTCCAGAGAATCAACCACCTCGGCCTGATGGATCGACCCGCCAATAACCAGGTCTGGCTCCAGGGCAATAATGGCTTCAACACTGATGGTATTGGCCGAAAAACCGCCAATCGTCGGAAGGTTGACCACTTCTTCCGGATAATCACAATATTCTGTTCGACCTACTTCCAGTTCACCCGCGCCTATGGCAAACAATGTTTCCGTCAAAGAAGGTGCAAGTACAACGATCCTATTAATCGGTAATTTTATGACAACATCCCGGTCAAGGTCGTCAACAAAAGAAATTTCTTCTTCATCCGACATCACCATTTCCGCAGTTGGAGCCATAGTTGCTGTTTCGCCAGGCTTTGGGGTGATGGAAGGCTGTTCGACCGGCTGAACCGCTGTTGGCTGAACGACCGGGCTGCACGCTGACATAATCAGAACTACGATGAGACTGAGTAGAATTCTCTTTTTCATGCAAAATAAATTCCTCTTGTTTATGTAGGGAAAAAAATACCCCCTGCCGTCTGGCAGGGGGTGGGATGAGCATTTTTAAATTAGCTGATCCACCTCCTTTCTGCGAGGCTCGTGGAAACGCATCAAGGCGGTCGACCTGGCTCGGGCTTTACAGCCCCTACAGTTGCGCGACAGCGCCGGACTTCTCCACAGGTGCAGAGTTACCGGCATCGCCATTAAACCTACCCATCCGGGGGTTAGGTACCTTGATCATGAATGGATTGATAACGTTCTGAATGTATTGTACCGGACGGCATATGGAATCACAAGATATAAATCCAAGTGATTGAAATATTCACTCGGCTATTGTAGAATATATTTACTATATAGATCGGAGGCTATCATGCCCTGGACAGACCAATTGAAGGGTGATCCGCTTTCCTGGCTGGCAAATTCCCACATTCCAGAGGTTCGTTATTTGGCCAGGCGTGATCTCCTTGACCTCACAAATGATGCGCCACAACAACAGGCAGCCCTTAAGGAAGCCTACTCCACCGGGACGATCGCCTTTGTGCTTTCGAAAATGGTGGGTGACGGTTACTGGCAAAAAGCCGGTCCAGGGTACGGCCCAAAATACCGCTCCACGGTCTGGTCTGTCACCCTGCTGGGGCAATTGGGAGCTGATGTAAACGGGGATCCACGCGTAAAACAAGCCAGCGATTATGTTCTCGACAACGCGATGGCCAAACACGGTCAGATGAGCTACAACGGCGCTCCTTCAGGAACATTTGACTGCCTGCAGGGAAATCTTTGCTGGGCGCTGCTGCAATTGGGCTGCACCGACCCGCGCCTTGACCTGGCATATGACTGGATGACGCGCAGCGTAACCGGAGACGGGATTGCCCCGGCAACCGATAAGAAAGCCGAAATCCGCTATTACGCCTACCAGTGCGGACCAAATTTCGCCTGCGGAGCAAACGCTAAACTTCCCTGTGCCTGGGGAGCCGCCAAGGTGATGATGGCCCTCGCCCTGGTACCGCCTGAAAAACGCACCCCGATGATGGATCAGGCTATCCGGATGGGGGTAGACCTGTTTTTCAGTGTTGATCCGGTTACAGCAGACTATCCACGCGATACGGCAGGAAAACCCAACCGGGACTGGTGGGCGTTCGGTTTTCCCGTATTCTATATCACTGACCTGTTACAGGTGGCAGAATTTATGACCAGGCTGGGTTACGGCCGGGACCCGCGTCTGCAATCCACTCTGGAATTGATCAGGCAGAAACAGGACGACCAGGGGCGCTGGAAACTGGAATACAATTACGGCAGCAAAACCTGGGGAAATTACGGCCGGGCAGGAATGCCGAATGAATGGGTCACCCTGCGCGCGCTGCGCGTTTTACGAGCTGCTCATTTGCAATAGTTCAATTTTTTACAAACAATTGCTTCCAGGTAGCCGGACCGACAATACCATCCACTTCCAATCCATTATCTTCCTGAAAGGCGCGTATGGCTTCGTCTGTCTTGGGGCCGAAAACTCCATCAGGTGAACCAACAAATTCATATCCAAGTTCT
>JAAYYW010000288.1 GCA_012515195.1 Leptolinea sp. | reverse complement strand
TTCAACGTTCAAACATACTGCGATAAGGTCGAACAATTCCTGCTCCTGAATCGGCTTACGCAAATATCCGTTCATGCCTGTATCAAGGATTGTCTGTTTTTCTTCCTCAAACGCGCTGGCAGTTGCAGCGATGATCGGAACAAAAAGATCGCTCTCAGCGAGGCGGATCTGTCTGGTAGCTTCCATCCCATTCATCACAGGCATCCTGATATCCATGATGATCAGGTCAGGATTGTGGTTTTTCCAGGCTTCTATGCCTTCTTTACCATTAACCGCTTCCAGTACATCAAAACCAACCTGCGTCAGAAGGGAGGTAAGTAGTTCCCGGCTCTCCAGTACATCGTCAACGATCAAAATCAGGTATCTCTTCGCAGGATTCTTAAGCCCGCTGATCTTTAACCGGGGCTTTCTTTTTTCCGGCCGAACGCTCTTATCTTCTTTGATGGCAATGTCCAGGGTAAAGCAACTCCCCACCCCCGGTTCACTGGCTGCATGGATCTGACCGTTGAGCATCGAAGCGAACCGCTGGCTGATGGCCAATCCCAACCCCGACCCCCCTTCAGATATTCCGCCGGGAGCCTGCTGAAAGACCTGGAAAATTGTTTCAATATCTTCTGTCGTTATCCCGATTCCGCTGTCTTCCACCTGGATGATCAGATTCCAATCATCGCCGCCGATGTGTTTCGCGTCAGCAATACAGCGGATCCGGCCCTGTTTGGTAAATTTGACCGCGTTCCCAATGAGGTTTATCAGTATCTGCCGGATCTTGCTTTCATCAGAGACAATAAACCGGGGTGTCCGGTCTTCAATGATCACGTCAAACAAAAGATCCTTTTCCTCCATGCGCACCTGGAACATGGACTGCATATCCTTCAATAAACCAAATAAGTCAAAGGATGTGCTATTAATGGTAACCCGTCCGGCCTCGATCTTTGAGATCTCAAGAATATCATTGATAAGCTGCAGTAAATGTTCGCCACTATGATGGATGGTTGTCAACTGGTGCTTCTGCTGTGACGAAAGGTCGGGCTCCCGCAGCAGAAGTTGGGAAAAACCCAGAATGGCATTTAATGGAGTACGGATTTCGTGTGACATGTTGGCCAGGAAGGTGCTCTTGGCCTTGTTGGCCTCTTCGGCCTGAAGTTTTGCCTCTTCCAGCGCCTGGGCATCCAACTTTTGCTGGGTAATGTCGCGGGCAATTCCAACCAGCCCGATCACTTTATCCTGGTTGTCGCGAAGAGGGATCTTGGTTGTCATGTTCCAGCGTTGATTTCCCGCCGAATCCACCATCCGCTCAACCTTATTGACCTGAGCTTCACCACTTTCCATAACCTGCTTATCATCAGCAATAAATTGCATGGCTAATTCTTGGGGAAAGAAATCAAGATCACACTTTCCCTGTAATTCTGAAGGGTCTGAGACGCCCATCATCTCGGCATCTTTCAGATTGCTCAACGTAAACCGGCAATCCCGGTCACGCGCGAAGATCTGATCGGGAATATTGTCAATCACCGTCCGCAGTAAGCGGCGTTCTTTATCAAGGGCTTCCTGGGTACGCAAACTTTTCGCGTATATCTGCGCCCGCCATAAAGCATTGCTGATGATCTCCCCGATCACTTCCAAGAGGTGAAGATCAGCCTCTGTTAGGCGCCTCCCTCTGGTGGTTTCAACCACGAAAACACCTACCACATTTTTCTGGTCAAAGAGCGGAACACAAATCTTTGACTGGATGGAATGACCATTTTCTGTAGCAACTGTTTTATTTCGTGGGCTATTGAAAAGAAGTGGCTTTCCGGCTTGAATGACCTTTAGTGCGTCCCCCTGTGATATGGGGATTTTTTCCGGGATATCAGAATAACCCACCTGATGGATCAACTTAAGGTGATCTTCCTCAACCACATATAACCTGATAAACGGGTAGCCATAGGAAGCAGCGATCCATTCCAGTACTTTATGAGCAATAGAGTTGACATCCAATTCACGGGCAACCGCATCTCGCACCCGGTCGAGCAGCATCAATTCTTTTATCTGATGACTCGCCTGGCAGTAAAGATCAAAATATCGATTCACACTTTGATCAAGTACTTCTTTTTCCTCGTTTTTTATGGGTTTTTCTATGCCCATGGTTTGCCACCCAGTAAATAGATCATAGAGGAATAATTACAGGATTAACCTGCCTAAAATTACTTAGAAATCGTTACTCTATAATTATGCCCGAAAGTCTCCATTAATTATAGGGATATGTCGACAAACCCGGTATTTTTTATATATTATTTACGTTATTGTTTCTAGTCCAATCCAAGTACATCGATCGTACCGGGAGCTGCCAATCGCGAAAAAGTATACGCCATCGATTCAGCGGAAGGATTGCAATCGTGATTCAACCACCAGATGATGCAATTTAATAAAGCGCCAGCCAGAAAGTGCGCAATTAATTGGGGATCTACCGAGGGATTTGGAACCGTCTGCCAGATTGCCTGATGCATCTGATATGACGATTGTGTCATAATTTTTAGAATGTAACTATAGAATCCCGCCGATCCATGGTCGCTGAGCATAGCCCGAAAGAACGCTGCGTTCTCCTGTACATATTTAAAAGCCGAGTACGAAGCCGGTTTGTTATCAACCAACAGTGAATTCACGTCTGTGTTCGAGATAGACTGCAATAAAGTCGTCAATTGCGGGGTGATGCAATCGATCAATAAAGCATCTTTATCGGGGTAATGGGCATAGAAAGTCTTGCGGGCAACTCCAGCACGGGAGGCAATATCAGAGACAGTGATGGGCTCATATCCTGATTCCATCACCAGGGACATGAGTGACTGCTGAAGTGCGTGTCGTGTTCTTACTTCCCGTAAATCAGGTTTCATCCAGGTATCACCTGTTACTTAAGTATCATAGTGTGGTTCATATCTTAACAATTTTACCGTATGATCAGTTCAAAGATCACCGCCCACAAGGCAACCGAAAAAATAACAACTCAAGTCCTATAACTTAATGACACGAAAAAACAGGAGTGGAAAATGATGGAATCGTTTTTTGACATATTTCAAATAGTTGGAATAGTACTTTTT
>JAAYYW010000287.1 GCA_012515195.1 Leptolinea sp. | reverse complement strand
TTGTATGTTCTTGCGGTCTTTTCCATTCATTTGGAAAGTTGAGTGATTCCTGGAAGCAGATATGTATAATAAACTTAGAATAAATTGAGATGATCTTCCGCCTGAATCCTCAGAAGCCTTGTGATCCGATGAATGGATAGTGGGTATGGGAGTGCGCTTATGAAGACAGGATTTTTCGTAGTGTCGATAATCGGGGGATTGCTTGCGTTGGGTTGTAATCTGACAACGGGTGTGCGATCTGACCAACAGCCATCAGGGTTGGAGCCCTCGGTTATCCCCGGAAATGATCTGCCAAATACAACCGCGAAAAATCCAGCATCCCAATCCGATGCGTCTGGACCTTCGGACTTACTGCAGCCAGAGGATTTTGCCTACCTGGGAGCATTCCGGCTGCCGGGTAACGAGGACAGACCAAGGACATTCGCCTACGGGGGTAACGCCATGACTTTCAATCCGGATGGCGACCCGGATGGAGTGGATGATGGTTTCCCAGGGTCACTCTTTGTTATGGGGCATGACCGGATTGCCTATGGTGATGTGCCCGAAGGCAATCAGGTGGCAGAAATAAACATCCCGCTACCTGTACAGGGAAAAAACCTGGAAGAGTTGGCAACGGCAGAATTTATCCAGGGCTTTTCCAATGTCACTGCCGGAGCTTTTACCGAAATGGAAGAAATTCCCAAGGTGGGAATGGCTTATCTCAACCGGAAGGAGACCGGTCCACTGATCCACCTGGCATGGGGGCAGCATTTGCAACCGCAGGATATCGCTTCGCACGCCTGGTTTTTACCTGATCTCAAAACCCCTGGCCTTACGGGATTCTGGTTTATCGGAAATCAGGACCTGTATAGCGTAAACGGTTATATGTTTGAGATACCAGTCGAATGGGCCGATGCCAATACCGGCGGGCGCTACCTGGGGACCGGGCGTATGCGGGATGGCGGGCAGGGAGGCATGGGGCCGACATTACTGGCGTACCGACCCTGGCTGGATGACGGCTCCCCGGCACCCAATGGTACCCATCTCGAAGAAGTGCCTCTTTTGCTGTATGAAAAATCGAGCAACACCGAGGAGTTCGTGAATTGCATGGATGGCTACCAGCATGCGGATGAATGGGAAGGCGGCGCGTGGTTATCGACGGTTGATGGGAAGAGTGCTGTTATGTTTGCTGGAACGAAAGCGACCGGAAATAAAACCTGGTACGGCTATATCCATCCGGATGGTCCCGAACATGTCTGTGTGGACGCGCACGTTACCGATTACCCGACCTGCCGAATGGCTGATGGCAGTCTTTGCCCTCAATCCGATATGGGAGGCTGTTGTTCCGAGGAGGAGGGGGGCTGCATATCCATGCGCGGGTGGATGTCCAGCCGTTTTGATGCCCAGATCATTCTGTATAACCCGGATGATCTGGCAAAAGTGGCGGCGGGTGAGATGGAACCCTGGGAGCCGCAACCCTATTCTGCGATGGATATTGATGAATTTCTTTTTCTATCGGCTCCCGAATGGGAAACCCAGATGGTCGCAAGCGGTGATCAACGGAGGTATCGCATCGGTGACGTGGCTTTCGACCGGGTAAGCGGCCTGTTATATGTACTGGAGCAATACGCGGATGAGGCGAAACCTGTAGTGCATGTTTGGAAAGTCGGATGATGTGACCGTATCCTTGCCTTAAGTAGGGCCTGATTAAAGTTTTTTGAGATAACGATTTTGGATTGGATCATTTCCCGGTCATTTACCCGGCGGGTGTAAAATAACAGCCGATTAGAAATTGCTGTTTCAACATGGATGGGTGGCCTGTTTTTCGTATGAGCGATGATACGTTAGGACATATCAATGAATCCCTTGAGATCACGAACATTGGCGAGAATGATGTCCGTTCCGAAATAATTGAATACCTGACCGTACGCCAGCAGCGAAGGTGGATTTTCCCCCGGGCGGCGCTGGTTGGGGCTATTGCCGGGTTGGTGGCGCTCCTTTTTCGAATAGCTTTGGTAAGCGCCGATTCTTGGCGCAGTGCCCTGGGTATGTGGGCTTATCAGCATCCCGGCTACGGTTGGTTGATCATGGCTCTATGCACATTGATCGGGGCGGGTGTTTCTGTCGCGATCACGCGGAAATTCGCCCCCGATGCAGCCGGAAGCGGTATTCCGCATCTCGAGGCGGTTCTCTACCGGTTCCGAAAATTGGATGCCAAAAGAGTTCTACCTGTGAAATTCTTTGGCGGTATTCTGGCAATTGGTACCGGTATGGCACTGGGACGGGAAGGTCCGACCGTGCAGATGGGTGGTTCGGTTGGGGATCTGGTTGCGCGTTTGCTGAAAGTTTCTGACCGGGAGCGTCTTACCCTGATCTCAGCGGGAGCAGGAGCAGGGTTGGCCGCGGCATTTAATGCCCCATTATCTGGTTTGATCTTTGTTTTGGAAGAAGTACGCCGTGATTTTCAACCGATCGTGTTTGGGGCAGCCTTTATTGCGGCTGTTATTGCTGATATTGTCGCGCGTATGGGTTCCGGCCAGTTCCCGGTTTTTTCGGTTCCGGCTTATCCGGTTCCTCCGCTTTCGTCCCTCCCGGTGTTCGCTGTACTTGGTATCACGGCGGGATTGTTGGGCGTTTTGTTCAACAAAGTTCTGTTATTCTCATTAAATACATATGGTCGGATTCCATCCCGGTACAGAATTCCGGCCGCGGCCATTACCGGTGGACTGATCGGTCTTGCCGGTTGGTTCTCTCCGATCCTGATTGGCAGCGGACATACCCTGGCTGAAACGGCCATGCAGGGTGAGCTGGCACTTGGGATCATTCCAATATTCTTTATTCTCCGATTCGCTCTCACGTCTGCAAGTTACGGGACCGGCGCTCCGGGAGGTATTTTCGCGCCGCTTCTCGTTCTTGGATCACTGATCGGGCTAGGGATCGGGCAAGTGGCTCACATTTTGATGCCCGATGTGGTCCCCATTCCCGCTGCTTTTGCAGTTGTTGGGATGGCTGCGTACTTTACTGCAATCGTGCGGGCTCCACTAACCGGTGTAATGTTGATCATTGAAATGACAGGTAACTACTCACAAATGCTGCCGCTGCTGGTTAGCTGTTTTTGCGCGTACATTGTTGCTGAAGGACTCAAGGACTTGCCAATCTACGAGGCGCTTCTGGAACGCGATTTACGTAAAACAGGCGACAGTTCTTTCATGAAAACCCCGGCTGTTATGGAATTCATCATTCAGGACAAGGCGCCGTTTGCAGGTCGCAAGGTCTCTGAACTCGGGCTGCCGGCGGGTTGTATCCTTGTGCGCTGTGAAGATGGTAAGCGGGAATGGGTTCCGAAAGCAAATACCCGTTTGGAAGCCCACATGCGGATAACGGCAGTTGTTGCGCCGGATGCCAAGGATGGCCTGAATATAATCAGACGGGGTTGTGGAATCATTTCCTAACATACCTCGGCTAGTTTTAACTCGAATTAGAAAGCTCTCAGGTATTGCGGCGGGATCGGTGCCGGTTGATTGAGTTTTCTGGCGGCATGTATCGGCCAGTGCGGATTGCGCAGGCTCTCGCGGCCCAGCAGGACAATATCTGCTCGATTGTTACGAATGATCTCATCGGCCTGTTCCGGCTCTGTGATCAGTCCGACCGCGGCAGTTAAAATACCAGTTTTGTGGACAGCTTCAGATATGGGCACCTGGTATCCTGGACCCAGTGGAACTTTCGCGTGAGAAACACCTCCCCCGGATGAACAATCGATCAGGTCAATGCCCTCATCAATGAGGATTTTGGCCAGCGTCACAGATTCTTCCAATGACCAACCATCATCCACCCAATCTGTGCCTGAAATGCGCACAGTCAAAGGAAGACTTTCTGGCCAGACCTGGCGAATAGCCCGGATGGTCTCGATCAGGAACCGGATCCGGTTTTCGAAACTTCCACCGTAATCATCCCCGCGTTTATTGGATACCGGAGAAAGAAAACTGTGAAGCAGATACCCGTGTGCGGCGTGAATCTCCAACCATTCAAATCCGGCTTCCAAAGCACGCCGGGCGCCATTGCGAAAAGCTTCCTGTATTCCGTGGATTTCATCATGGGTTAATTCTTTCGGAATCGCATATTCATTGTTGTAGGCGATTGGGCTGGGTCCAATAACATGCCAGCCCCCCGGTTGATCCGGCAGGATGGGTTTGCCGCCGTTTTCCCACGGCCGGTTTGAGCTGGCTTTACGCCCGGCATGGGCAATCTGGATACCGGGAACGGCCCCGCCTCTTTTTATGGCTTTGACGACCCGTGAAAGTGGTTCGATATGTTCGTCTGACCAGATGCCAACATCGTATGGCGTAATACGACCGCGGGGTTCAACGGCTGTTGCTTCGGTGATGATCAATCCGGCACCACCCGCGGCCCGTGCCCCTAAATGCAAGACCTGCCAGTCATTGGAAACCCCATTCTCATAACTGTACATGCACATGGGCGGGATGCCGATTCGGTTTCGCAGGGTTATTCCCTTGATGGTCAATGGATCAAATAGCTGTGGCATTGTCTTCTCCTTAATGCATGTTAAGATTTTACCAACCACCGGCAGCTTTTCCCACCGGTTGTGTAACCCGTGAATATATATTATGGTGGATAACATAGGATTCGGGATATGAGTATTGGTTATTTTTCAGATAAAAAGCAGGAACCGTCTGTGGCAGAGATCCAAATGATTATTGGGGATTTGCTGCCATTATGGGAGGATCTAATCCAAAGTATTCACGAGGAGTTTGCGCCAATTGGTGATTTAAAATTCGTTTATGGGAAGAATTATGGATGGGGATGGCGGTTCTGGACGAAGGGGAGACTACTTGCAATTCTTTACCCGGCTGAAGGTAGATTCGTGGTACAGATAATTCTGAGTCAGACAGCCATTGATTCGGTCCTTTCCATGGATTTCGGCAAGAATGTCCGGCAGGCAATTCATAAGGCTACTCCCTACAAGGAAGGACGATGGTTGTTCGTCCCTGTTGAATGCAAAGAAGATCTATTGGAGGTTAAAAGACTCCTGGATATAAAGGTGAAACAAAATAAACCTGCTAGTTTTGCCGGTTCTAAGGATTAAAAAACCGCTCCATGGAGAACTGAAATGGAGCGGTTCTTGTGTCAGGTCGTCCTAGATCTTATTCAAGGGCGAAGGTAATGCTTACCTCTGCTTTCACGGCAATCTGACCCGGGCTGATGGGCTTCTCGCCAATGTTTCCTTCCTCTGCTTCCCCTGATGGAGATACATTCTGAATGGCATTTTGGGTCCACAGGTTGGCCTGCCGGGATGAAGACCCAAACCGCCAGCCGTTGAAGTAAGACCAGGAGTTTTCATTGATATTCAAGACACAGGTCACTTCCGCGCCGGAAGCGGATGCCAGCGCGTCGGCTTTTTCTCGAGCCGCGACGACAGCCATTTCCCTGGCCTGGTCGCGGTATTTTCTAAGATCGGTTGTATAAAAATTGACATCATCAATCTGATTGGCGCCGGCGGAAAGTGCTGCGGCGACGATCCGGCTTGTCTTGCTGACATCACGAATGGTCACGGAGATCGTGTTGTAGGTCCTATAACCCTTTATATATAACGAATCATAATCTTCGTATATCGGTTCAATGACAAACAGGTCGGTGGTAATGTCGGCAGCATCGACCCCCTGTTGTTTGACGGCCGCGATTACCTTTTGGATGGCGGAGTCATTGGCACGCTGCACGGCAGATACGGTCTTGCCATTTGTTTGTACACCAAGTGTGACCAGTGCCCTGTCTGGCGCCACATTGATAAGGGCTGATCCGGTCACCTGGATGGTGCGGGAGGAATTACAGGTTTGCGGTTTTGTCTGACCTTCCGTGGTCAGTTTAGCAGCCTGGACTTTGTGCGGCGTTATCAGGAGATTAATAATCAGCAAGACCAGTCCGGCAATTGTCAGAATGATGGGGTAACGGGACGTTTTCTTCATGAGATACTCCTTACTCGTTTTTCATGAGGA
>JAAYYW010000286.1 GCA_012515195.1 Leptolinea sp. | reverse complement strand
GGCGGCGAAATTAATACTCGCACAGGGGTAATCTCCGCCTGCTTCAACCCTACGTTTTCTCCCTAAACCATTAACACGCCCACACCCATTGTAGGGGCGATGCACCTGGTATGCATCACGGCGGCGAAACCATCACCGCTCCGGGTGCATCGCCCGCGGCACGGTTCGTTCATGGGGCTTGCCTTGCCCGTCCCACTCGGTTTACCGGCCAAGGAGGGAAAAGAAGACTGTTAAACGCCGGTGATCCTTTCGTGCTTTAATATTTTTGTCACTTTTCTTTGTTCCTCCTGTTTTTCCTGGTTCAATTTTTCGAAAGGAGTTGAATATGAGATCGCAATTATCCGAAGTTTCATTTGTAACCGCTTTTTCCTATGAACTGGTAACCATGTATGGTTTTTACTCGCTGGGCGCGCCCATTTTTCCGTCATTAAAAAAAGAGAAACTCTTCATCCCCGGTGATGATGTTTATGGATTTTTGTTTTTTGTTCAATTCAAAATGAGTGAATATATTATTGGACCCGGGGCATCCTTAAGAGAGTATTGGGGACTGCCTTTTTTTCGCTATCAGATTCAACCGAAAAATAAAAATCAAATACACAAACTTATGCAGGATCTGGAAAAAGAAGACCATTTCGCGCTTTACGTGTCTCCGGCTTTCTATCGAAAAAGCGAACTCTTTGATTTACTGAGGCAACAGGCTGTAATACAAAATTCCACGTTTTGGTCACCCACAGGAATGGGTGAACTCACGCCCGCTCATCGAAATATGATGTCGTTCAAAAGCAATTTGCCATACGGCATCCTGGAACCCGCCGACCGGAAAATACAAACAATGAACAGAGAAGAACCCCTGGAGACTGTTATCAAAGGAAAATGCCTGACCGGACAGCCGGGATTATGCAACGATCACAATATCCGCCGGACGGGGGATAGATTACTGGAAATATATTCCGGTTTGTCGTTAAACAAGAGTGAACAAAAATTGGTTTCCGATATTTTTAAAAGCCGTGAAACCGTGGAACCCAGTGATTATTTAAGTTTGATATCCACTCTACTGTACGATTGTTACGTTTATTTCTATCCTGCTCCCTGATGCAGGACTGGTCCGTATGCCCACCCCTTTTTGAGGTTAAGCATGTTTGCATTCTATAAAAGTCCCCCCCCGGGTGCGTTGCACGTGGTTCGGTTCGTCTATAGGTCATTCGAAATCCATCACTCTGATGAACATAAAGATTGAATAAAAAAAAGGCTCCATGCCAACTCCGGTGGCTATAATGATCCTATCAGTTCCAAAAATCTACGCGTTAGCAAAGGGACTTACCATGCAGAAAAAAGCGCTTTCCGCTGTTTTTTTATTGTTTTTCCTTGCATCCTGTAATTCCATCAAACCGCAACCAGAGACCATCGATGTCTTTCTAAGTTCTCTGGAATCAGTTAAAACCTCCATCGGGTTTTCCGACCTGGGTGTCGGGGTAAACCCGTTCTCCGAAAACAGCCTGGTGGAAGGCCAAACCATCAGTGTAAAGGGCACGCCCTACCCCAACGGTCTCTTCGCCCACGCGCCATCCCGCCTGACATACGAATTGGGCGGGGAATACCAATCCCTCTCCGGCACGGTCATGATGCACGACGGCATCAGATGCGGTGATGGCGTGACCTTCCAGATATGGGTCGATGGCACACAGGTATTCTCTTCCGATACGCTTAAGTCCGGGGATGCCGCCGTACCTTTTTCAGTGGATTTAAGCGAAGCCAATGAGCTGGAGCTGGTCGTAAACTCCAACAATAACAAAGAGTGTGATTGGAGTGTGTGGGGTGATCCCCTGCTGAAAAAACTGACGGGTGAAATTGATAAACCGCAGGCTGCGGTAAGGGAGAACAGCCAGACACCGGTTTACACTGCGACCGTCACGGCAACACCCGAACCCACAAACACCCCCGAACCTACAGCAACCCCCAAACCGTCCCCCACCCCCACCCCGACGGAACATCCCGGTTGGCTGCCGGAAGGCGCTCTACAGCGCTGGGGAAACGGCGCCTTCTATGACATGGCCGCCTCACCGGACAGCCGCACCCTGGCCGTGGCAACCGAAGGCGGGATATATCTGCTCGATCCCGCGTCTGGCCGAGTGCAGGACTTTCTGGAATTGGCGTATGCTCCGCTGAGTCTCATCTTCTCGCCAGACGGGAAACACCTGTATATCGGCCTCGGCCTGGGAGGCGTCCAGGTGCGGTCTGTTGATGGAGACGGCAAATGGCAGGTCGAAAAGACCATCAAAGATCTGTGCGGCCGGTTCATCAAGGTATCGCCCGATGGAAACACGCTGTTGGCCAAGTGTTTTTCCAAAAAGGACAAATCCTTTAAAGCCTGGGACCTCACAACTGATAAACAGATCTTCAATCTGAACTATCAGATCAAGATCACCAATGTGTTTGCCATGGACTTTTCACCCACCGACCCGACCCGCGCGGCTTTTGCCCGCGGCAACATCCTGGCAATCATCGACATGAAGACCGGACGGGATATAAAAACATTCACCGTGCCTGAAACAAAGATCATCACGGATGTTGATTTCTCTCCCGACGGGAAAACCATCGCCGTCAGCCCGTACACGTCCGAAGTGATCCTGCTGGACGCGGAAACCCTGGAGGAAAAGCAGCGTGTCGCCAGCCCAAGCGAAGTCCAAATGTTGACATATGCTTCAAATGAAGAGTTGATTTATGTCACCAAAGATTCATGCATTAAACAGAATATCGATGGGAGTAACCGCCATATTAAATCGCATTATGGTTACCCGATGCATGCCTATCTTCCAAAATACAACCTTCTTGCTCTGGCATCCGATGCCATAGATATTATTGACCTGAACGAGTTTAATTATAAATACACCATCAATAAGTTTGCGTCGTATCATTGGATGGGTCACGAATTCACATCTGATGGCCAATCATTTTATTATTACCCACCAACCAATAATGTAGAGAACAGGACTTATTACAAGGGAACAATCGATAAACCCGACAAAACCACGATACTCGACGTAAAGGCTTTCTGTCAGCGTTCCAGCCCACGTTTTGCCGATAATAAGGGAGATTATTACTACGTAAACTGTCTGGAGAACAAAACTCTTGTGGTTGTTGATTCCCGCTCCCAACGGGTCGTCTCCAGGTACGAAAATCCGTTGGACATTGAGGTGAATACTACACAATACTCGCACCCATGGGATGACGAAAACGAATATGCCGCTTTATTATATGGGTCTGGGGTGGATTCATCAGAAGGATTCAGGATTGTGATCGTTGACCTGGTTTCAAAACGTTATTTATCCAGGTTCAATATCGATAGCTCAACCAAAGATGCACCAAACATAGCTGGCTTTTCACCCTCCAGCAAATACCTTGTTATCCTAAGCTCGGATAAAAAAGAGTATCAGATCTACAACACAGATGACGGTGCGCTTGTCCAGACGATCAAGGTTACTCTGGCGGATACAAGAAAGAATGATTATCCAACATATGACCTCATCAAGGATGAAACCCTCTTCCTGATCCGTAAGGGAAAGACAGCTGAACTGGTTTCGATGGAAACCGGTCAACCGATAGCCAAGTACCTTGCATTAAAAAGGGAGAATTTTGAATATGTGGAAAGCATTGACCGGTTGGTAAACTACTCATACCGTTATGGACAGAAAAAGAACTTCCTGGTCTTATTTGATGTGTATCCGTTGGATTCCAACAAAATCGAGAAAGCCTATTCCGTCAACCTTCCCTACGCCGGGGAAACTATCGATGAAGAACAGGATCTACCGAATACCTATTCCTCTTGCAAGATGGGAGATGGCTTTGATATTCTGCCAACGTATTTGGTCTCAGTTGATGACACTTTAAAAGCGATCATTATGCTTCAATGCTCGTCAACCAATACACCGTTTGATTATAATGACCTGAAGAGCTTCCGGCATCTTATCTACAAAGTCGATGTACCGGGAGAGAGTATTGAGTTGATGTACAAGTACTATCCGGACTTCACCTGGTTTACCCACACCTATTTGTTTGACGACAAATTCTATACGGTGGATGACAGTCACATCTTCGTCTGGGATATGGCCGGTGATTGATGGATAAACAGCCTTAGGCTATACCATTCTGTTGGATACGCTCGCCTGCCTGCCACGTTTTTTAGGAGTGTGTGAAGGGTTTATCTGCCTGCTTCAACCCTACCGGCACGCACCCGTCGTAGAGACGATGCAATCGGCACGTATCACATCATCAAAATTGCAGGAACATCCGAGTAGCTTGCAATCAAATCCGCCCATGTTCCGTATTAATGATGTTACTATTTCATTTATATCGTCACAAAGGTGAACAGCATGGATCAAAACACACAGGATTTTATTCAATCCAAACGGCTTGCCGTGGTCGGCGTGTCGCGTTCCGCCACGAAATTCGGGACTACCATCTACACCGACCTGAAAGCCCGGGGCTTCGAGGTGTACGGCGTCAACCCGCAGATGGAGACAATCGCCGGTGACAAGTGCTACCCGTCCATTGCGGACCTGGCCGGCAAGGTCGATGGCGCGGTCATCTGCCTGCCGCCGCAGAAAGCGGCCGCTGTCATCCGCGAAGCAGCCGCCGCCGGGGTGAAAAAGATCTGGCTGCAACAGGGCTCCCAGTCCCTCGAGACCGCCAAAGCAGCCCGCGAGGTGGGTGTCCAACCAGTGGAAGGCAAATGCATCCTCATGTATGCCGGTGAAGCAACGTCCTTTCACGCCTTTCACAAATTCTTCGCCAAACTCCTTGGCCAGTATTGATCCGAATCGCTTCCACTTTTCCAATAAAGTCAAAGCGACTGACAAAATGACAGCAATTTATTATTTAAGGGATAAAACGAACGATGAGTAAAGTTCTTGTGGCGTATTCGACCAATTCCGGTTCAACCACAGAAGTGGCTGAAGCCGTAGCAGCCGAGCTTACCGATGCCG
>JAAYYW010000025.1 GCA_012515195.1 Leptolinea sp. | reverse complement strand
TTCAAGCAAGAAAGTTCTGGCATCGACTGGGTTTCCATTGGGTTGGGGATCATGGCGATTATTTCCGTCGGTGGTTTGATTCCCTACTGGACCTATATTTTTCTGTTCATTCAGGCTTTGCCGCGCTAGGATTATTTTAATGTCGATCATTCTTTCGCCATCCATTTTATCCGCTGACTTTTCCCGACTGGGTGATGAGATCAAGACTGTTGAAAATGCCGGAGTCGACTGGATTCACATAGACGTTATGGACGGGCATTTTGCACCCAACATCACCATGGGACCATTCGTTGTCGAGACATGTAAACGCATCACCGGACTGCCGCTTGATGTTCACTTGATGATCGAAAACGCGGATAATTTTGTAGAAGCTTTCGTAAAGGCTGGAGCCAGCTGTCTTTCAGTTCATCTGGAAGGGAACGCAAACATCCATCGCACCCTGCAGGTTGTACGCGGGTTGGGTGTAAAAACCGGACTTGTACTTAATCCCGGTACACCGGTTGAATCTGCTTCGGCTGTTCTCCATCTGGTTGATTATGTATTAATGATGTCAGTAAACCCGGGGTACTCGGGGCAAACGTTTCAACCGGAAGTATTTGACCGGGTAAGGCGGATGCGCGCACTGCTTGACCTGATCAATCCACAGGCTGCCATTGAAGTTGATGGCGGCGTATCGGTGGAAAACATCAAAGGGCTATGTGAGGCCGGAGCATCGATCTTTGTCGCGGCAACGGCCATTTTTAAATATCCGCAGGGAGCGGCTGAAGGCATCCGGGCTTTACGCCTCGCCGCTGATTAAACAAAAATCACGGCCTTTTGCCGTGACCTTTGTAACAGTATAGCAATGAACAACAGAATTCAGGAGACCTTTACCATTGTCCGAATGCATCTTGCGCAAACCACCATCTGGACTTTCCGCCCATTTTTGAAGACAGATATCTTCTGCAGGTTGGGACGAAAGACGCGGTTTGTGGCGCGCTGGGAGAAACTTCGATTGTGACCAAATGTGGTCGTTTTGCCACAACATTCACACCGTGCCATCTTGTATTCCTTTCAAACATGATTGCAAAAACACTAACCTGGTACTGCGAAAAAGGATTTTACCACATTTCGTATCTTTGCTCAAGAAAACAGGTTAAGTATATCAGAGAGGTTATCGTCTATGAGCGAAAGTAATAACATTTACGGAAATATTTATGTCTCACACCATGCCATTGCGACCATCGCTTGCCAATCTGCACTGGAATCGTATGGCGTTGTGGGACTGACGGCAAAAAACCTGGCCGCAGGACTTGCCCAGGTTCTGGTTAAAGATCCAACTCTGGGAGTTGAGGTTCATTTTGACGGGCGAACGATCAGGATTGACCTGTACATCGTAGTTGAATATGGAACCCGTATCACCTCGGTTTCCCGTAGTGTGGCCGATAGTGTTGCATACCAGGTGGAAAAAACTCTTGGTATCCCCGTCAGTCATGTGGATGTCCATGTTCGTGGTTTGCGCATCAGTAATCCAGATTAGTACCGCCATCATCTGTCATTTTTAGGAGCAATATGAGTAACAAAACCGCAACTACCCCTGTGATGGAAGCACAAACCCAGAAGACATACGCATCCATTGATGGTCAGGAATTAAAAGTTCTAATTGAAGCTGCGATGACATGGGTAAAAACCAACCAGCAAACGATCAACGCTTTGAATGTTTTTCCGGTGCCCGATGGTGATACTGGAACCAACATGCTTCTTACCATGCAGGCAGCATATAACGAAATCATCTCCTCGGGCGAAAAGAATGTCGGAAAGATGGCCCACGCGATTGCGCAGGGTGCCCTGATGGGCGCACGTGGCAATTCGGGTGTCATCCTTTCACAGATCTGGCGTGGTTTTGCGCGCGGCCTTGACAACCTGGAAACCATGAATGTGGAAACCTTGGCAAAAGCACTGGATGAAAGCCGGACTACTGCATACAAAGGTGTTGTTCGACCTGTTGAAGGCACAATTCTTACGGTTATCAAAGATGTATCCATTGCGGCAAAAGCGGCAGCTGAAGAAACATCCGATCTTTTTTCCATGCTGGAGAAGATCGTTGCCGCGGCAGACGTTTCTGTTCAACACACGCCTGAACTGCTTCCCATTTTAAAACAGGCTGGCGTAGTGGATTCTGGCGGAAAAGGCCTTTTCTTCCTTATGGAAGGAATGTTGCGGCACATTAAGGGGCTTCCAATGGAAACCGCCGTAACTACCATTCAGCCACTGGCTTCCATGAAATTAGATGAAACCATGGAAGAAGTAGAGCCCGGCCAGGATTATGAAGTCGTCGTTGATTTTCGCCCCGATTCCCCTCTGGACCTGGAAAAATTCTATGATGGACTCAGTGAAATTGGCACATCCATTCAGGTAGGCGAAGGTGACGGCATGTACCGTATGCACATTCATGTTCCCACCGACAAAAAGTACGACCCGATTGAATACACCATGCAGCTGGGAACAGTGACGAAAGTTGCAATGGAAAACCTGCTGGCCCAAATGGAAGATCGCCAGGTTAAAACCGATCAAAAGATAGCGCTCACTCCGGTTGAGCCCGGCCATATTGCGGTCGTTGCAGTTTCCCCGGGGAAAGGGATATCTCGGATTTTCGCCAGTCTGGGTGTGGCAGCCATTGTGGAAGGCGGCCAGACCATGAATCCGTCAACCGAGGAGATCCTTCACGCCCTGGAAAACCTGCCCACGGATAAAGTGATTATCTTACCCAATAACAAAAACATAATCATGGCTGCGCAATCCGCTGCTTCAGTCACTGTTAAAAAAGTCGCGGTGATTCCGGCCAAAACCATCCCTCAGGGCCTTTCCGCCATGCTCCGGTTGGTTGGAGATGCAGATTTTGACCAGGTGGTTGATGAGATGAATGAAGCGATTGCCGAAGTGGAAACGGGGGAAGTAACCATTGCCACACGTTCTGTTGAAATAAACGGCGTTGGCGTGAAATCTGGCGAAGTGATCGCCCTTCACAATGGCAAACTCGTTAATGCCTCAGACACATTAGAAGAAGCCTGCGAAAAACTACTGGAAAGCGCTGGGACAGAAGATCGCGAGAGGATTACCATCTTCTATGGTGACAATATCTCAAAGAACGATGTGAATCGTATTGCAGATGGTATAAGAACTCTTTACCCGAATCACGAAATTGAAGTCCATGAAGGCGGGCAGCCGCATTACCAGTTTATCTTTATGATCGAATAACCTATGCGGCCCATCACCATCCTAACCGACTCCGCCGTTCAATTTACACATCCTACCTTCCCCGGGTTTGATCTGGTCAATATTATTCCCCTGTTTCCAGTGGAAAAGGAAAATCAAGAGAGTTTTAGACTTTCCGCTTCATCAGACCAGGATATTCAAATCATTTTGAAAGAGGCCAGCCAGAATTCCGGCCATGTATTTGCCATTCTTTCATCCGGATACCTCTCTGCATTACCCAATCAGATTTTGCGTCTTTTGAGAGTATCATCAGCGGCTCCCCATATCATAATTATCGATTCACAAACCATTGGAATTGGAACAGGGTATCTTGTCGAAAAAGCAGCCGCCCTGGCAGCTTCAGGAGAATCCAGTGTGGAGATTGAGACGACCATACGGGAAGCCTGCGGAACACTCTATACAACTGTCATAATGCCAGATATAAGACCGCTTGTCCCGATCGGACTGGTGGATGCCGCCCAGGCAAATGCTGTATCCATTTTATCCATTCAATCCATTTTTTCTCTTGAAGAAGGTCTCCCAACACCACTGGTAAAGGTTCGCAACCGAAAGGCGGCGTATGAATATCTGGTCGAGTTTATAGATGAGTTCGAAAAACTTCATCTAATTGCTGGCATTCAAGAAGCCCTTACAGATGAAGCCGATTTTCAGATCATCACAGACCATCTTAATGAGTTTTACCCTGACAATGAATGGCTTACATATCCTCCTAACGCAGCCTGGAAAACAATTTTTGGTAAAAACAGTTATGGGCTGGTGATCGTTTCCAACGAAGAATCTCGTTAAGAATTTTTCAAACTGACTGTTCCCGGTGCTATAATCCTTCCAGGGAACAGATATGGACAAGCTCGTTCTGGTTTTAAATGCCAATTTTGAGCCAATCAACGTCTGTAATACCCGCCGTGCGATCGGGCTCATTCTGGCAGATAAAGCGAAACTGGTGATTAATGGGCGGGGATTGATTCACACAATCAACCGGGATTACCCGCGCCCGTCCATTATCCGACTCGATAGAATGATCCACAGGCCCAGGCCCAGAAATCTCATGAACCGTCGAGAAGTGTTCCGTCGCGATAACTGGACATGTCAGTATTGCGGCAAACGTTCACTTACCCTGACGATCGATCACATCATCCCCCGTCACCTTGGGGGTGAACATTCCTGGATCAATGTTGTGGCAGCCTGTGCTGCCTGCAATCATCGCAAAGGGGGAAAACCTCTGGAGGAATCAGGGATGCGCCTTCTCCGTCAGCCTAAAGTACCGCCATCCAGCGCCATATATGTCTTCGGGCATCACTTGCATGAAAATGGGGAGTGGGAAGATTATCTGAACGGCTGGTAATGTTTACTTCAGAAACAACATGGCGATCCGGGGGGTTAGCCATGTTTCAAGCAGAGCAGCCGCGATCAGTAAGGGCATGACAACACCAATCATAACCTTTGTCCAATCGGAAATTGATCGCATCCAGGTTTCACCAAACGTTTCCGTTGAGGTCGGTGTGGCCATTTTTGCACCGGCGGAAATGACAGCGGCTGTTGCAATTATGGCAGCCGGGATTTCAACAATCCCATGGGGCAGTATCAGCGCAGTTATGATGGTCGCAGCCGGAAGTCCATTGATCAACATGATCTGGTACAGATAGCCCACAATAGCCAATGTCACAAAAAGAGGTAAAATCCCCAGAATTCCAAAAGAGAAAATACCCAGCACCAGCCCAACTATTAATGCTCGCACATTCTGCCACCATATGGTTGCAGCGGGAGCAAAAGAAAATATCGGCCAATATTCCATCAGTGTGTCCAATCCGCTTCCTGTGTTGATTCCCTCCTTTGGCAAATCAATCGGAAAAAGATTGACCAGGTATGTTCCGGTAATAAACGCACCAACGCAGGAAATAAAAACCACAACCATCGACCATTTCATCCGACTGAGAGTCGCTGGGATTTTCCGGCCATACCACTCCCGCAAATTAACAGCGCCATCAAAAAACTGGTCTCGGAAAACCCTCCAGCCCCATCTAAAATTCAAAACATCGATTTCCCGTCCCAATAATTCTTCACGCTGAAAATGTGCCAAACCGACCCGTACCAGCAATAGTGAAAGTACAGTCAGGCCGAAAACTAACCACCACAGGGTTGCATAGTTGCCCCAGAACATAACCACGCTCTCGCCCTGAATAAGAAATGCCACAGGAATAATGATAAAGCTGGAAAGCAGATTTGCAGATCTGACAGACGTAGCCTGACAGGAGACTACCACGGCCCCCGCCACCATCATAAACGCCTGAATCGTGGTCATAAAGATGACCAGAACCAATAGCTGGAATTCCGGTATGGGAATATCAGAAAGTAATAACCCTACTATATAAACCAGCATACCCAGATAGCTTGAGACCAGCGGAGGAACGGTAGAAGACAGCAATTTGCCCAGGTAAAGCTGCCAATCCTTAAGCGGTGTGCTTAATAACGGTTCAATGCTTCCGCGTTCTTTTTCACCCACAAAGGATTCCAGCGCAATAACCAGCGAGACTGAGATCGGAAAAAACCCGACGATCATCAACAGGAAGGGGATCAATCGTTCGCCAATAATGGCCGCGCCATACTGATTGACGAAACCAAGCATTTGACTGGCAGTGAAGTTCATCAGGAATGGGAAGAGGATTGTCAAACCGATGATCGGGAAGATAATCCTCCAATCACGGAATTGGTCACGCACTTCCCGGGTCGTGATCACAAAAACCGGCCGCAACGCATCAACCATGGGATACCTCATCCTTTCGTGAGATGGCTTCAAGGTATGCCTGCTCAAGACTTCGAGGTTTTTCATGGAAAGAAACCACGCGCAAACCCGCTCGTACCATATCCTCGATCAGTATCGGGTTTATGGAAACCGGATCATCGATTGTAAACTGGAAAAAATCTTCTCCTCTGGTCAGCAACTGAACACCGGGAGGAAGCAGAGGGGAATACCCGTTCAAGCTGCCAGAAAACCGGGCTTCAAAAACTGGCGAACCGAGAAGGTCGTGTTTCATCTGCTGCGCTCCGCCCTGATAGATTATCCGCCCTCGACGGATAATAGCTATCTGATCTGCCAGCATTTCCGCTTCCGACAGATTATGCGTACATAACAAAATTGTCCGGTGTGAATCACGCAAATTCAAAATTGCATCGCGAACAGTTTTGGCACTTTCAGGGTCCATTGCAGATGTCGGCTCATCCAACAACAACACAGGAGGATCATGCAGCATAGCCCGAACCAACGCAAGTTTCTGTCGCATACCTTTGGAGTATTCACCCAGCCGTTTTCCAGAGGCGTATGCCAGACCAAAGACATCCAGTAATGCCGCGCTTCTGTCATCAATCTTTTGATCAGGCAGGTTATATAACCTGCCGTAGAACTTAAGATATTCCCGCGCATTCATACGACCATACAAACCGTGATGTTCTGTCAACACACCAACGGAAGCCCGCACTTTATTTGCCTCTGCGACAACGTCATGTCCGGCTATCCGTGCAAAGCCAGTGGTTGGTCTGAGAACAGAAGTCAGCATGCGAACAGTAGTTGTTTTCCCCGCACCATTGGGACCGAGCAACGCGAGAACTTTTCCAGCTTTGACATCAAGCTGGATATGATCAACCGCAAGGATGTCGTCAAACTGCTTGCTTAGATTCTCGGCAAAAATCATAGGGTTCCTTTACCTGTTTCCAGGTAACCCTATTATAGACTGTCCATTTGATCTCGCGGAGTCTCTGTCACAGGTTCTGCCTCATCCGCTTCGTCATCCATATCTTCATCCTGCGATTCTGACAATGGGCGGTTTTTAATTCGAATGAAAAGAGCAATGCTCGCCCCTAAGGCAGTCAGTCCCATTAATGCCTGGTTGATATTCAATCCAGCGACCGGAGATGGATCCAGCCGGACAAATTCAAGCAAAAAACGTCCGACAGGGTAAACGATTAGATAAGTAAGCATGATGTCGCCCGGTTTGAGGATCTTGGAGTACTTCTTACCCATCCAGATCAACAGTACCATATTCAACAGATTCCAGATGGACTCATAAAGAAACAGAGGATGGTAAGAAGCTACATACTGATATGCGGCCAGTCTGTAAGGTGGATCAATGGTTATAGCCCACGGAAGGTTGCTCGGCGCACCATACACTTCCTGGTTGATAAAGTTACCCCACCGGCCAACCGCCTGACCTAAAGCAAGGCCTGGTGCCAGGATATCGGCCACTGTTGCAAAATTCACTTTCATTTTGCGACAATACAGGTACAGAGCGAGCAAACCACCGATAACCGCACCCGGGATTCCCAATCCACCATTCCAGATGGAAAGTGCGTCCAACGGATGCGTTAAATAATGCTCAGTTGTCCAACCGTAAGCAGCCTGCGCTGATGACGGAGTGAATATATGCCAAATGCGGGCGCCAATAATTCCGATGATAAGAACCCAGGGGAGTACATCCCAGACCAAATCTGGATTTTGTCCCATCCTTACGGCAAGCTTTGATGAAAGCCATGCGGCCAAAAGCACCCCGATCATAATGATGATGCCGTAATAATGTATGGTTAGCGGTCCAATTGAAATACCTGGATTCATAGGGCTGATATCAACCTTTCATTCAAAATGGCGGTTATTTTTTT
>JAAYYW010000285.1 GCA_012515195.1 Leptolinea sp. | reverse complement strand
AGACGTGCGGACCCGTGTCCTGGACTTTCTGCGGTCAAAACAGATCATGATGTTCGACAGTTCATCCGTCAGTCGCTAGCGGCGATTCTTCCTGCTACAATAAATCTGCAGTAGATTCAGATGACTTTCCATGTAATCCCGTCTTAAATTCTTTGGACCAGGAGCAGACCATGCGAAAAGAAGTTGTCTTGATCACAGGCGCGAACGGCGAAATCGGTCACGGATTGATCAGCCACCTCGGACAGCGCGGCGATGTGCAGATCGTGGCGCTGGATGTAACACCCATCGATGAAGCCTTGCGGGGATTTTGCCATCCATTTATCCAGGGTGATATTCTTGATAATATGCTGCTCGGCCGCCTTGTCGCCGAATATGAGATCCGCACCATCTACCACCTGGCATCCATCCTGTCTACCAAAGCCGAATACAACCCCGAAACCGCCCACCGCGTGAACGTGGAAGGCACATTGAATTTACTGCGTCTGGCAGTGGAACAGGCTGCCTGGCAGGGTAAGACGGTGAAATTCCTGTACCCGTCCTCCATTGCCGCGTACGGCATCCCCAACCTGGAGCAGAAGAACCAGGTGGAAAAGGTAAAAGAAGAACAATTCCTGGAACCGTTCACCATGTACGGCTGCAACAAGTTGTATTGCGAACACCTCGGCCGGTATTACACCCGGCATTACCGCCAGTTGGCCGCCGACAAACCGCGCAACAATATTGACTTTCGCTGCCTGCGGTTTCCCGGCCTCATCAGCGCGGTGACCACCCCCACCGGCGGCACCAGCGACTACGGACCGGAGATGGTGCACCATGCCGCCCGCGGCGATGAGTACAACTGTTTTGTCCGCAAGGACACCCGCCTGCCCTTTATGATGATGCCTGATGCCATTCGTTCCCTGCTGGAACTGGAAGCTGCCCCGCGCGGCTCGTTGACCAAGCTGGTGTACAACATCACCAGTTTCAGTATGACGGCAGGTGAGTTCCACGAGATCGTCCTGCGGTATTTCTCCGATGCGCAGATCAACTTCCAGCCGCATCTGGCCCGCCAGGGGATCGTCGACTCGTGGCCTCAGGACGTGGACGACAGCGCCGCCCGCCGCGACTGGAACTGGCAGCCGGAATATGACCGTGAACGCGCTTTCGGGGAATACCTGATCCCGGCCATCAAGGAGCGGTACAGGGTGTGAACCGGTTATCATACTTGTTTTGCCTTACAGGGAAACAGGAAAAATCCATTCTTATGTGATTATGATTCACAGTGCCTATTGAATTATCAATATATTGATTTCTAATCGGAAACATTTTATAAAATTACTGGAAGGGATTGTGAACATGGCGCGAAACGTGGAAGATGGACGCAAAGGGCTATCAGACGCGGAACTGGGCGGCGATGTTGATGCCGCCATCCGCGGCAAACTGCGGGATTACAGCGGCTACATGCTAATGCCCGGTGATCCAGACCGTATCAGTGTGATGGCCGCACAATGGGACAGCGCGGAGGATTACCCGCAATCAAGAGGCTACCGCGCGGCCATCGGTGAATACAAAGGCGCGAAGATCTCGGCCATGACCTCCGGTGTCGGCGCCCCGTCGCTGGAATACAAACTGACGGAAGCCGCCGAAGCCGGGGCGCATACAATCATCCGCGTCGGCACGACCGGAGGGATTCAGGAAGGGATCGAATGCGGTGATCTGATCATCAACGATGCCTGCATCCGGCTGGATGGCACAACGCCGTTGTATGTGATGCCGGAATTTCCGGCGGCAGCTTCCTTTGAAGTTACCATGGCGCTTGTGGAAGCGGCTGAAACCTTCGGCTACCGTTACCATGTCGGCACGGGTTGCACTTCGGCATCCTTTTACGCCGGACAGGGACGCACTGCTTTCGGCGGATTTAAACTATCCGGCAACGACGCGTTCTTCGAAGATATCCGCCGGCTGGGTGTGTTGAACTTTGAAATGGAAGCCGCCGCTCTGTTGACTCTGGCACGTCTATTCAAATTGCGCGCCGGGGTTGTGGCATCTGTCATCGCCCAGCGCCTTACCGGTAAATGGGACGATGCCGGCGGCGAGGAACGCGCCTGCCGTACCGGAGCCGAAGCCCTGCGCCTGTTGCAGAGTTGGGACGAAAAGAAGTCTAAAGGGAGAAAGAATTACTTCTTCCCCGGGTTGGGATGATTAGAGAATGAAATCAGTATAAGATAATTTTGAAAAGACCTTAACCGTTTTCCCATTTCACCAAAACCCCTGTAACTTTTGTATAATACTAAAACATTGACCAAATTACCCAGGGGTGGTGAATAAAACATAATGCCTAACAAAGAAGCATCAGCGCGGATTAAGATTAATCGCTTACTTGAATCAGCTGGATGGAGATTCTTTCCGGAAGGGAACTACCCGGCAAATATTCGCCTGGAACCCAGTGTGACGATAAAAAGTCAGGACCTTGATGCCCTGGGTGAAAATTTCGAAAAAATCAGCAAAGGGTTTATTGACTTCCTTCTACTGGATTCCAAAGGGTTTCCACTTATCATCCTGGAAGCCAAATCGGAAGATAAAAATCCGTTAGTTGGCAAAGAACAAGCCCGTAAATATGCCCGGTCACAGAATTGCCGCTTTGTGATGCTCTCCAACGGCAACCTGCATTATTTCTGGGACCTGGAACGGGGCAGCCCATACATCATCACTACCTTTCCGACCCCCGACTCCGTGACGGGCTACCGGCAGATCACGCCTAACCCGCAGCGTCTGATTGATGATCAAGTTTCAGAAGATTTTATAGTCCTAACCCAACGCCCAAATTACAAATCCGAAGCCGCCTGGCGAAATGAAGATGAACGCCCCGGTTTTATTCAAACCAACAAATTACGCTTCCTGCGGCCATACCAGTTGAAAGCAATTTATGCCCTGCAACAGGCGGTAAAAGATGGCAGAGACCGCTTTCTGTTTGAAATGGCAACTGGCACCGGTAAAACCCTGACGGCCGCCGCGGTGATAAAACTTTTTCTTCGTTCTGGCAATGCCCGCCGGGTGCTCTTTCTGGTAGATCGACTGGAATTGGAAGACCAGGCAAAAAAAGCATTTACCGGGTTGCTTTCTGCTGATTTTCAAACGGTGGTTTATAAAGAAAACCGGGATGACTGGCGCCGCGCGGAAATCGTTGTAACCACCGTACAATCGTTGCTCTTCAATAACAAGTACCAGAACCTTTTCTCGCCCACAGATTTTGATTTGGTCATTTCCGACGAAGCCCACCGTTCCATAGGCGGCAATGCCCGGGCGGTTTTCAATTACTTCATCGGGTACAAACTGGGTCTTACAGCCACACCGCGTGACTATCTCAAACACTTTGACGGCACCAATGGCCACTCGCGCGACCCGCGCGAAGCAGAGCGCCGTTTGCTTCTGGACACGTACCGCACCTTCGGTTGTGAGAACAGCCAACCCACGTTCCGCTATTCACTACTGGATGGCGTAAAAGAAGGCTACCTGATCAACCCCACGGTGGTAGACGCGCGTACAGAAATAACGACTGGACTTCTCTCAGAAGAAGGCTTTGTTGTAGAGTTCAAGGATGATGAGGGCGAAGACAAACAGGAAACATTCAAACAACGTGAATTTGAAAAACGATTTTTTGCGGACGCCACCAACCAGCTTTTCTGTAAGACTTTCCTCGAAAATGCGTATCGCGACCCCATCAGTGGGGAGATTGGCAAGTCCATCATCTTTGCCGTAAGCCAAAACCATGCCGCAAAATTGACGCAAATGCTCAATCAAATGGCGGACCGCATGTTTCCGGGAAAATATCAATCGGACTTTGCCGTGCAGGTCACCTCGCAAATTCCGGATGCCCAGCAATTCACCATTAACTTTGCCAACAATAATCTTCTCGGGTCAGCCAACTTTCTACCTGATTACAAAACCAGCAAGGCACGGGTTTGTGTGACTGTTGGGATGATGACCACCGGGTACGATTGCACAGACATCCTCAATCTTGGTCTTTTCAGGCCAATCTTTTCCCCGACGGATTTTATTCAGATCAAGGGACGCGGTACCCGAAAACACAATTTTCTTGACCTGCTTTTTGATGATAGCCTCAAGGATGGTATTTTGCAGCCGCAAAAAAACGCTTTTAAACTCTTTGATTTTTTTGCTAATTGCGAATACTTCGAAGAAGATTTCAATTACGATGAAGTGTTGAAACTTCCACCATTAACAAAACACACAAAAAACGCAGACCCGGTAAATGGACCGGTGGAACTTGACGGCATCTATGAACACCTCGGCAGTGATATTATCCATTCCCTAAAAGAAGAGACAATTGGTTATGAGGGGATGAGAATCGACCGCATGTTCTTCGAGAAATTTGAAGATGTGGTTCGTGAAAATGCGACGATTGCTGCCGCTGTGGAAGCCGGTCAGTGGGACAGGGTTATTGACTACGTTAACCGCGAAGTGTTCGATAAGCCTGAAGAGTATTACAATCTTGAAAAACTACGCAAGGCTGCCGGGGTTGACCGGCGGGTGACCCTGCGTGAAATCCTGGAAAAAGTCTTTGGTCTGATACCACGCTTCAAATCAAAAGATGAACTGCTGGAGGAAGAGTTTGCCAAGTTTGTGGCAGACGCCAAACCGGAAGAAGCCGAGGCTATCCCGGCCATCAAAACATTTTTTAAAGCCTACGTCACCAGCAATCAGATTCGCCATATTATTGATTCAAAGCAGTTTACAGACCTGGCGACCAACCAGACGTTTTCATCACGCGATTTCAAGGCTGTACCGGCAAGGTACCGTACGCTGATTCCGTCCTATATTAAAGATTATGTTTCGCTAAACCAATTCACAAGTTAAAGGTTTTTTCATGTTAGATACTGAAACAAAACGCCGCATCGATACAGCCCGCAACATTCTGGTCGGCAAAATACCTGATCCCAAAAGCCAGGTCGAGCAGATCACCATCGCGCTGATCTACAAGTTCATGGACGATATGGACGCGGAAAGCGAAGAATTTGGCGGGGAGCGCAAATTTTTTGCCGGTGAATTTGGCCGCTACGGTTGGGCGAAACTGATGCGTTCCGGCCTGGGCGGACATGAAACCCTCAACCTATACGCCGAAGCCATCACCCGCATGCCGGAAAACCCCGGCATACCACTATTATTTCGCGACATCTTCAAGAACGCCTACCTGCCCTACCGCGATCCGGAGACACTGCGGGCTTTCCTCAAAATAATCGATGAGTTCACCTACGATCACAGCGAACGGTTGGGGGACGCGTTTGAATACTTGCTCTCCGTCTTAGGTTCACAGGGTGACGCCGGACAATTCCGCACACCGCGCCACATTATTGATTTCATGGTTGAGATCGTCGACCCGAAGAAAACCGAAACCGTGCTGGACCCGGCCTGCGGTACCGCCGGTTTTCTCATTTCATCCTACAAGCATATCCTGAATTCCAATAAGGACGAAAAGGGCAACAGCACCCTGACACCGGACGAAAAAGGCCGGCTGGCGCAAAACTTCCGGGGATACGACATTTCACCCGATATGGTACGACTCTCACTGGTAAATATGTATTTGCACGGTTTTGTTGACCCGCATATCAGTGAATATGACACGTTGACCAGCCTTGACCACTGGAATGACTATGCCGACGTGATCCTGGCCAATCCGCCGTTCATGTCGCCGCAGGGCGGCATCAAACCCCACAACCGTTTCTCGGTGCAATCCAAACGCAGTGAAGTGCTGTTCGTGGATTATATGGCGGAACACCTGACGGCCAACGGTCGTGCCGGCATTATTGTGCCGGAAGGCATTATTTTTCAAAGTGGTACCGCCTACAAGCAGTTACGCAAAATGCTGGTGGAAAATTATCTGGTGGCGGTCATTTCATTGCCGGCCGGGGTGTTTAACCCCTATTCCGGCGTCAAGACTTCCATCCTGATTCTGGACAGGGATCTGGCGAAAAAATCCGATACCATTGGTTTCTTTAAAGTGGAGAACGATGGATTCGGATTGGGCGCCCAACGGCGCGAGATTGACAGGAATGACCTGCCACAGGTGCAATCCGAGCTTGGCGAATATCTTCATTACATGAAAAAAAGGAATATAGAAGAATTCAATCCAGAATTCGGGCTTATTGTAAAGAAGGAAAAGATATCGTTAAATGAATTTAATTTAAACAAAGATGGTTATCTGAAAAGTGAAAAACGATCATCAGTTTATCCTTTTGCGGAACTAGGTGACCTTGTAGAAATTTTTGACTCAAAAAGAAAACCTATTACTAAGCATGAAAGAAAGCCAGGGATATATCCATATTATGGTGCAACTGGAATTCTTGATTTTGTTGAAGGATATCTTTTTGATGAAGCATTAGTTCTCGTAGGTGAAGATGGTGCGAAATGGGGAGCAGGTGAGCAAACAGCATTTGCAGTGCAAGGAAAAATTTGGGTTAATAATCACGCTCATGTCCTAAAACCCAAGCGGGATATGATTCTTGATCGATATTTAATCGAAATCTTAAATGATACTGATCTGACACCATATATTACTGGAGTGACTGTACATAAGTTGAATCGAGAAAAACTTAGAAATATTAAAATCCCCCTGCCACCATTGGACGTACAGCAGGAAATTGTGGCAGAGATTGAGGGCTACCAGAAAATCATTGACGGCGCCCGCGCGGTGATTGACAACTACCGTCCCCACATCCCCATCCACCCCGACTGGCCTCTTGTTGAATTGGGGGAGGTATTTATCAAATCTGATCAAACCATTCTCCCCGAATTAATTAAAACACAAGTTAACTACATTGGACTGGAGAATATTTCTCAAGGAACAGGCGAACTACTGGGCAATATCATAAGTCAGGAACCTAAAGAGATAAAAAGCCTAAAGAATTTATTCGAAATTGGGGATATTCTTTACGGAAAACTTCGTCCAAATTTGAATAAAGTATGGTTCTCGGACAGAGAGGGTATTTGTTCAACTGATATTTTTGTAATTAAACCAAAAACTGAGCTTGTTAACCCTTCTTTTTATGCTAATTATTTTCGAAGTGAATCATTTAACAGCAGAGTTCTGATGCAAATCAAGGGAGCACAATTACCACGTGTAGGTTGGTCTACCTTCTCTAACATCTTAATTCCTCTACCATCCTTTGAAATTCAACAAACCATCGTCGCAGAAATTGAAGCCGAGCAGGCACTGGTCAACGCCAACCGTGAACTGATCACACGTTTCGAAAAGAAAATCCAGGCCACCCTCGCCCGCGTCTGGGGTGAAGAATAACCAACCCGTAGGGGCGAAGCATCCGGTATTGAGATGGCTTTATGTAGACATTGAGTCGTCCGGATGCTTCGCCCTTACATTGAATGGTTACATATACGCTATTTAGCCTACAAATCCAGATGATACAAGCGTAAAGTTCAAGGTGGTTGTTTCATTTTTAATCATTCTTCACATGAACACTTTCAAGTCAATTATTGCCAGGATCATCTGCCCCGGTGTAACCCAGTCACCGGTATGCACTCAAAGCTGGTCGATCGTCCCGTCGAATGCCGCCGGAGTTCTACGCTTGTTACAGAACCGGGGCGAAAAAAAGACATACTCCTTCCCGCCCCGGCTGGTTGAATTTTGATTGGTTAACCGTCCGCTGACCAGATAAAAATTGCATAAAAATTGTAGCCATACTGTCATTCTTCATGATGAATCAGGTAGAATGAATGACAGGTATATTAACTTTTTCGTTCAAGGTCATTCCCCGGACCGTCCGTTTTACGCACTGGGGGAAACAGCAACCCAAACACCATCAAATTGAATAGGCTGGTACGTATGAAACCTGCTCGTCCTGTCATCATTGGTTTACTGGTCACTTTTATTCTTATCCTTTTCCCCGGAAATGCGCAATCCTTACAGGCATCCAACGAAATCGACAGGGACCTTTTCACCGGTGACCTGCGGTTCGAACGATTGGCTGTCGAAGACGGCCTCCCGCACGCCACAGTTCTATCGGTTATGCAGGATCGTCAGGGTTTTATGTGGTTTGCCACGGCCAACGGTCTGGCACGTTATGACGGAAACACGTTCACCACCTTCAGACACGACGTGGACAACCCCAACAGCCTGAGCAACAACAACACATTCGCGTTGATCGAATCATCAGACGGACTCATCTGGATCGGTACCGACCCCGGCGGTTTGAACGTATATGACCCGGCGACCGGCCAATTCAGTTTGTACAAAAAAGAGGAAGGCAACACCAATAGTCTGATCGATAACAGCATCTGGTCGTTGATGGAAGCGCAGGACGGCCGGATTTGGATCGGCACACGCGGGGGATTAAGTGTGTTGGATCGGAACACAGGTGTATTTAAGAACTATGAGATCGATCCGGACAATCCGCGGGCACTGGCCGGGGCCGTGGTCTACCGTATCTATCAGGATGGCAGCGGCACGATCTGGCTGGGCACACGCAGCGGTTTGAACCGTTACGACCCCGAAACAGATGATTTCACGATTTTCACAAACGATCCCGAAAACCCGGAAAGCATCAGTCACAATAATGTGTGGGCTATGATCGAAGACAAACAGGGGGAATTCTGGGTAGGCACACGGGGCGGCGGGTTGAACCATTTTGATCGGGAAACCGGCACCTTTACGGCATACCGCCATGATCCGCATGATCCAAAATCATTGAGCAATGACCGCATCTGGAACCTCTTCGAAGATATGTCCGGCAACTTTTGGATCGTCACGGAAAATGGCGGTTTGAACCTGTTTGACCGTGACACCGGCCTTTTCCGTTCATTTCAGCACAATCCCAACGACCCATCCACGGTCAGCAATAACGACCTCTACTGGATGGCCGAAGACCGCTCCGGTGTTCTGTGGATCACCAGCCGGTATGGCGGGGTGAATAAACTGTATCCTTCATTCCAGCGGTTTGGTCTGTACCGCAGTATTCCAGGGAACCCGAATACACTCAGTTCCAACAACGTTTACAGTATCCTGGCCGAAGAAGATGGCATAATATGGATCGGAACTTTTGGGGGTGGATTGAACCGGTACGAGCGCACGACCAACCGGATGACCATCTACCGGAACGACCCCAATGACCCTGAAAGTCTCTCCATTGACAAGATACAACATATCTACCGCGATCGAAAAGGCTACCTCTGGTTAACCACGTCCGGTGGCGGATTGAACCGGATGGACCCGAACACGGGGAAATTCTTCGTCTATCGCTCTGTATTGGACACAGAGGGTTTATTAAGCAGCAACTTCCTCACCAAAATCGCGCCGGCCGGACCCGACCACCTTTGGATCGGGACTCTGGGATTTGGGTTGGATCTGTTCAACACGGCCACCGGCCTGGTTGAACAGAACTACAAGAATGATCACAAAAATCAAAATTCCCTTACAGAGGATACAGTCTATGATCTGGCTGTGGATCCATCCGGCCATGTTTGGATCGCGACAGCCCGCGGCGGGTTGGAGCTTCTTAACCCGGATACCGGTCAGTTCATCCATCACCGCAGCGATCCATCCAACCCGAACAGTATCCTGGACGATGCCGTTTTCGCGTTGTATCTTGATGAAAAAGCCGGGATTATCTGGGCCGGAACTTCCAACGGCTTGAGCGGGTACGAAATAGAAGCTGACAAATGGCACAACTTCACCACAAAGGATGGACTGCCAAGTGACACCATTGTAGGGATTCAACCCGGAAACGGCAAGGACCTTTGGATCAGTACCGGTAAGGGGATCAGTCATTTCAGTATTGATAAAGAAACATTTGAAAACTTCAGCGTACGTGATGGCCTGCAGGGGGACCTGTTCGAAATTTCAAGCTCAAGCCGTGGACCGGATGGTGAAATATTCTTTGGCGGCTCCAACGGACTGACCTTCTTCAATCCGGATAGTATTACCCAGAATCCATACCATCCGCCGGTGGCGCTCACCGGTTTCGAATTGTTCAACCAGAATATATCCGCCGGAAGCGAAGTACTCCCCGGCACGATCGAAAGCACCCAGGATATCGCGCTTAATCACGACCAATCCGTCATAACCATCAGATTTGCCGCATTAAGCTATCAGCTCTCTTTCAAGAACCAGTATCAATACAAAATGGAGGGTTTTGACCGGGACTGGTCACCACCCCGTACAAGAAATGAAGTAACCTATACGAATCTTCCACCCGGTGATTATACATTCATGGTGCGCGCCGCCAACAACGATAGTATCTGGAGTGACGATATCCGCACGCTCAAGATCATCATCCACCCGCCCTGGTGGAAAACCTGGTGGTTTACCCTGCTCGCTGGGATCGGCGGAGTATTATTCGTGTTTTGTCTTGTGCATTTACGGACCAAAACTGTTCAATCCAGAAATATTGAATTGGAAAAGCACGTCGATGAACGGACCCGCGAATTGGAAGAATCAAGGGAACAATTAAATCAGGCCAATGCCGAATTAAAACTTAAGCTGGAAGCCATTACCAAACTGGAAAAAGAAGTCCGGGAGCTGGCCATCCATGACGCCTTGACCGGTCTCTTCAACCGGCATTACCTGACAGAAAGACTTCCGGCAGAATACAACCGATCAGAACGCTCAGGACATCCAATTGCCTTTTTACTAATGGATATTGACCATTTCAAGACAGTCAATGATACGTACGGACATCAGGCAGGAGATCATGCCTTAAAACTGGTTGCCCAAACGCTGCTTTCGCATTTCCGCCAGAGTGATATTGTCACCCGCTACGGTGGAGAAGAATTCATGGTTATCCTTCCTGACACCACCGCAAAAGACGCGTTGAAAAAAGCGGAAGCTTTTCGCAGGAAAATTGACGATATGCCAATGGAATACAATGAAAACAGATTTGGCATCTCAATTTCAATTGGTATCGCGGTTTTCCCGGATCATGGTCTGGATAACGACCAGATACTCTCAAGGGCAGATGAAGCGCTATATCAGGCCAAAGAATCAGGCCGCAATAAGGTGGTGCTTTTTTCCCCCGACGAAAAATAACAATCCGTTATAAAAGTAAAAAACAGGATCCCCTTTTATGAGGATCCTGTTTGCCAGATAACTTCAATCCGGTTCATTCATACCGTACGTCAACGCTCATACCCGGCAGCAATCCTTCCGGAATCTCATCCAGCGAGATGATCGTCTGGTACACAACATCGCCACCCAGGGTATCTGCCATTGGAGCAATTTCCGCTACAGCTCCGGTGATATCCATGTCAAGCGCCTTAACGTAGACCGTGACCGGCTCTCCTCCGCGTACTTTCACCACATCACGTTCACTGAGGTCGGTTGTCTCAACCCGTAAGTCTTTCAAGTCGATCATTGCCAGGATCAATTGACCTGGTGTAACCCAGTCACCGGTATGCACACTAAGCCTGCCGATCGTCCCGTCAAACGGGGCTTTGATCTCCATTTCGTCAAGGGCACTCTGGCTGGACAAGAGCTGGGCTTTCGCGTTGCTCACCCGGGCTTCAGCCAGCGCGATGGTTTCTGCATCCGGTCCATTTTTGACCCTGTCAAAATCATTTTCGGCGGCAGCAACTTCTGCCTTGGCTGCCTGAAGGTCAGCCTCCGCCTGCTCAACGTCCAGATCAGCGGGCATGCCGGTCAGGTAGTTCAGGTTTGCCACAGCCCGGTCATAGGCTTTCTGGGCAGCGGCCAGGGCTGTCAGCGCGCCGGCTTTGTTGACGTTGTCATCATCCAGATCGACGAAATAACCGTAGGCATCGCTGGCTTTTTCCAGATTGTCTTTCGCCAGAATGAAATCCGCCCGGGCTTCATTGATGGAGCTTTCGGATCCATTTCGAAAATTGCGATACTCCCGCCGTTTAATGGCGTCATCCAGGGCTTTACGGGCCTCTGCCAGGCGCACCTGGGCGGCAGAACGTACCTTATCTGTGTCACGATAAACTGCCTCAAGTCCCTGTTCAGCAGACAGCAGGTCCAGACGTGACGCTTCGACGGCAGCCTGCATTTTCTCGCGACCAGCCAAAACAACGAGAATTTCACCTTTTTTTACTTCCGCCCCCACAGTAGTCTGAACTAACTTTACGGAGCTGCTGCTGTTAGCCACAAATTGAGCCTGGTTGACCGACACAACCACTCCGGAAGCCGTCACACCGCCAATTGCCGGTGATTGTTCCTTCTCTTCGCGTGACAAATCCGGCGCAACACTAGTGGATTGAATTTGCTGCGGCAGACTTGAATCGAGCGAAATCGTCGGGATTGGGGTCGCCGCGCCACTCAGACTATTGCACCCCGAAAAGATCATCAAGGGTAATATCAAGAAAAGTGAGTTCTTCTTCATTTCTTGTGTACGGCTTCCGCTTCCTCTGCCATCCCGTCACTAACGATCAGTCCATCCTGCAAAGTAACCACTCTATGGGCATACTGGATCACCCGAGGATCATGGGTGGCAAAAATAAACGTCACACCGGTTTCCTTGTTAAGCCGGGTCATAACCTCCATAACCTGCTTGCCGTTCGGTGTATCCAGGTTGGCGGTTGGTTCATCCGCCAGGATCAAAGCAGGGTTTGTAGCCAGCGCGCGGGCAACAGCCACCCGTTGTTGTTGTCCACCGCTTAATTGATCAGGCCGGTTCCTGGCACGGTCAGACAGATCAACCATTTCCAGCAAATATTTTACCCGTTCCGCTCTCTCTGCTGAGCCTTTCCCGGCCAGCAATAGCGGCATTTCAATATTTTCATAAGCTGTCAATGTTGGAATGAGCGCGAAGAACTGGAAAACAAACCCTAACGATGCCGCCCGGATATCCGCGCGTTGATCACGGTTCAGGTTCGTTACATCCTTTCCGTTAACGAATACCTTTCCGGTAGTCGGTTGGTCTAGACAACCAATGAGTTGCAGCAATGTAGTCTTACCGGAACCCGATGGGCCGATCAGCGCGGTAAATTCGCCGGATTGAACGCTAAGGTTTACACCTCGCAGAGCGTTTGTTTCTACATCCCCGATCTTGTACACACGGGTAACATTTTCAGTTTTTACGACTTCCATGATGAACTCCTCTAGTTCTTTCCACCGCGCATGGCTTCAACCGGTTCCAACCGGGCTGCCATGATGGCCGGATATAACGCTGCCAGAAGGGCAACGACAAAAGCCAGAATGGTCAACGTTACCGCGTCGTTGAACCGCATGTAAGCATAGATACGCTCTCCGATCATCAATCCAGTTGAGCCTACATCGCCAAAATAAAACCCTACGGTTGAGGCGTAGTAAACCATCAGTCCACCGATGATCAGACCGGCGATAATCCCTCCAATTGCCAGGAAACTGGACTCAAAGAAGAACATTGACATGATCCGCGTCCCTTTCATGCCAATAGCAGAGAGGATTCCGATCTCCCGAGTGCGCTCGAACACAGACATGATCAGGGTGTTGACAATGACCGTGGCAGTAATGGCCAATACGATCAGGTAAATCACAACCATGTAACTGCGCGAGAATTCCTCCATTTGCAGGATCATGTCATTCATTTCCAGATAAGTGACAATATCCATTTGTTCCGTCTGAAGAGCTTTACTCACATTTTCTGCCTGTTCTGCATCATGCAACAATACATAGATCAGGCTTGCCCGGCCTTCCGTCTTTGTCAATGCCCTGGCTTTCTCAATGGGGATAAGTACTGTGTAGTCATCAAAAGATGGGGTGCGGGTGGTAAAAATTCCGCGGATGGTGAACATCTGCTGGTCAACGTCACCGTTGGATGTATTGGCCATCACATTTACTGTGTCACCGGTTGCCAGATCCATCTTTTGTGCCAGTGCCTGACCGATCATGATACCCGAACGATCATCCGGTTTAATAAATTCTCCAGAGAGGATTTCCTCCTGAAAAGCTTTATTTGCTGATGAAGATGGATCAATACCAAACAGACGAACTCCGTTGGTCTCGCTTTTATTGTTAATGATCCCACTGGCGATCAATCGGGGTGTTGCTTCATCTACCTGTTCCATTGATTTGATCCGGGCGGCAACCTCCTCCGGATTTGCAATGAGATCCTCAAAAGCCAAGCTGTTCTTTGCCTCATCATACGTTTGTGCCCGAACTTGAAGATGTCCACTCTGCAATTTAACGGCCGTCTCCATAGAGTAACGCATTTCGCCGGATATCACTGAGGCCATAAGAAGAAGCAGTGCCAGTCCGATACCAAGCGCAAGCGATGAAAATATGGAACGTCGTTTATTGCGCAGCAGGTCACGATAAGCCATTTTTAGAATTTGAGTCATATTGGCCTCACACGGTATGCAGGGCGGCAGCGGGCTCTTTTAAAGCAGCCGTTCGTGCCGGATAAAGGGATGAAAGTACCGCGATGACCAGAACAGTTACAACCCGCTGCCAGATCTTTTCCAGACCCAGGGTTGAATAAACCCGTCCTTTGATCAATGCTGTGTATTCTGTCATATTGGCAAATTCGCTGTAATCAAAACCGACTTTCGCAAAAATGCTGTTGATCAGCAAACCCAACGCGACGCCGGCAACCAGGCCGACTACACCCATCATCGCCCCTTCAAGTATAAACATCCAGCCGATTTGACGCGGTTTTATTCCCAGAGCCCCCAGAACACCTATCTCACGGGTCCGTTCAAACACAGCCATCAAAAGCATATTCAGGATGCCGATCCCGGCAATTGACAGGATGATCACGCCAAACACATCCATAACCCCGTTCTTGCGTTCGATTGTCGCGCTCATCTCCGGAAAGTTCTTTTCCCAGGGGTCAACTTCATATCCAGAGACCGATCTCTCCAATCCCTTAATTACCTGGCTTTCCTGACCCAGCTGCTCCAAAAACAATACAACCTCTGTTGATTGTCCATCCAGCCCAAACAGATAGCCTGCTTCGTTCAGAGAAATGTAGATGGTGCGTTTTTCAATTTCAGGGAGTCCGACATCATAGATCCCCGCAATTGTCATGGTGCGTTGGACAGTTTTATTATGCACATCAGATCCAGCCATAGTGATCCTGTCACCAACACCCGCATCCATCGCGCTGGCCAATCCCTGCCCGATCAGGATCATATCCTGATCATTGGCCGTAAGATCACGGCCAGCGGCAATATTGGCCGACACCAGACTAACAGTATGTTCCATCTCCGGCTCAATGCCGGTGATGGTTACAGAAAAAGCACCGGTTCGATTTGTCACTATGCCGCCTGTATTGATGCGGCGCGTAGCTACCGTAACGTTTGGCAATGAACGGGCTGCTTCCAAAACAGACTGATCATCCTTAAGTGGTAATAATGGCTTGTTGCCATTTTTCATTCGATATCCATCCGCGTGAACCTGGACGTTTCCACCCAGAATCTTGACCGCGTTGGCATAGATGGCATCATTGAATCCGACCATCAGACCATCATATATCATCATCATGGCCAGGCTCATCGCGATCGAAAGCACAACGATCAGCGTCCGACGTTTGTGCCGCCAGATATTCCGCCAGGCTATCGTAAAATACAATTTCATGATCACACTCCTGCTCAAACAAGCTCAAAGTAAAGCATTAATGACAGTGTGGTTCATCTCTCTATGCAGGAAGCCAGTCCTTCATTGCCTCCATATCAATCATCCTGACTGTTCCAGGCTCCGTTCCGAGGATCCTCTCAACTGCGTCTGTATAGGAATAAACCACCTGTTCAATTTCCTGAATAGCTGTCTTTCTGTCACCGGGAGGATCTGAATTGACTCTCAATAGAATATGTCCGAGGGAATCACTCATCTGAATCATCAGAGAAAAGATAATCTTACCGGCCATTTCCGGGTGATTGGTGTGAAAGACTCCCTTTTGGATACCATCTTTAAAAACCTGCATTAGCAATTCGCCAAACGTGGAACTCGACTCCGCCATCATTTTCTGTCGTACGAGCGCGTTTTCATCTGAATACCAGGCTTTGAGTATGGCCATCATAAAGGGTTTCTGCCCGGCTTTCCATTGCATTCCGGCCTGTATGATCATTTCCAGTTTCTTGTCCGGTGGAATGGATGGATCTTTTGCGATGGGTATAACAACTTGCATACCCTGTTGATTGGTACGTGTTAGAAGTGATTCCAGAAGAGCTGCTTTTGAGGGAAAATAGTGAAAGAATGCGCCTTTTGATATACCAAGGTCATTAATGATGTCCTGAATGGACATTTTTTCATACCCTTTGGTGTAGATCATTTGCTGGGCGCAATCCAGGATTTCGTTCTTCTTGGCTGACCGCGTTGCTTCGTCAATTACTCTGGCCATAGGTATCCTCAATAAACCGACCGTCGGTTTAAGAATGAATATACAACCAGAAAAAATACCTGTCAAGAACCTGACAGGTATTTTGCATCGATTTTACATGACAGTTAATCTACCCCAGGGCAACGTCCAGAATCATCATCACGGTGAAACCAAGCATGACTCCTATCGTCGCCAGATGGGTATCCTTGTGATCCAATTGGGCTTCTGGAATCAGTTCTTCGACAACAACATAAATCATGGCACCCGCTGCAAATGCCAGCGCATATGGCAGGATGGGCTGCATAAAGATAACCGTTGCGGCTCCCAGAACGCCTGCGATCGGTTCAACGATCCCGGAAGCTTGACCCATCGCGAAACTCTTCCAGCGGCTCAAACCTTCACGCCGCAAAGGAGCAGAAACAGCCAATCCTTCAGGAAAATTCTGGATCCCGATCCCAATGGCCAGCGCAACAGCACCGGATAAATCCGCTGATGGTAATCCCGCAGCTATGGCGCCAAAAGCCACACCAACGGCTAAACCCTCAGGGAAATTATGAAGGGTGATAGCCAACACTAAAAGGACACTGCGCTGCCACTTTGTTTTAATACCCTCCGCCTCTTCATCCGGGAAGCCAATATGTAAATGGGGTAGCACTTTATCTACCCCCCACAAAAAAGCACCGCCAAGCAAGAACCCGACAGTAGCCGGAACCCATGGAAGACCTCCACTTGCCTCGGCCATCTCAATGGCGGGAGCCAGCAGTGACCAGTAACTGGCCGCAATCATCACACCGGCAGCAAAACCGAGAAGTGAGTCAAGAACACGCCTGTTAACTGATTTAAATCCAAATACCATGGCCGCCCCAGCGGCGGTAAGGAACCAGGTAAACATTGTGGCCAAAAATGCCTGCATGATTGGATGTTGGGAAGTGAACCAATCGATCATTCGTAAATTTTCTTTCTCCTGTAAAAACAGGTCAGGTTTTTATTATCGCAATTCCTATCATACGGGTTTCTATCGCAGGATAAAAAATTCATACCAATATTGACTT
>JAAYYW010000284.1 GCA_012515195.1 Leptolinea sp. | reverse complement strand
TATTGCGGGGGAATGCCCGCGTACGCGCCGGTGGTTTGCAGAGTGCGGATACCGGAGTTGACATCGGCGAAGTCCATGCCGGTGTAATCACCCGACCTTTCGCTGTCAAAGGATGCCCAAGTTTGACCGCCGTCGGTGCTGTGGAACAGGTGGTGGGTGTAATGCGTGCCCGCTCCCGCATAGACGCCGCGGATCATCAGCCACAAATGGGTCGCGTCCAGAACGGTGAATTTCGCCCATACCCTGTCACCATATGCCTGGTGGTTCAATGCCGGGCCGGGAGTCCAGGTGCGTCCGGAATCGCTGGTGAACCAGACCGACGCGCCGGGGCTGATCTGCCCTTCTGTGGCATAGATGATCCAGGCTGAGTGAATGTCGAAGAAAGCGCCGTAGGCGGCGATTTCACTGCCCAACGGGAAGGTCTGTGGAGGTGTGCCTTCACGCCAGGTGTTCCCGCTGTCCACGGTGGTGAGCACCGACCCTCCGCTAATCCCCCAGCCTTCCATGCGGGTGATCATCTCTATGTGGTCAAGGTTGATGGAAGCACCCGGTTTAAAGCGGGGCGCGGCTGCCGGCAGCGGAACGGATACGGCCTGCGGCGTAAGTGCCGGTGGATAGGGAGTCTGCGCGTTCACGTATGGATAAACCGGCGTGGCAGCGATTAGAATGAGGGACAAAATGGTCGTCCGTATGAATAAGGGAAGCTGTAATGGAAAGCGAAAAATTTGTGACATATGATCACCTTCTTTTCTTGACCCCATTATAAACAGTGTTCGCGCCTGAGAGACAGCGTTCAACCTATTTAACAGGGCGCACAACAGGGCCAAAATGTTTATTTGCCCAAAATAAGGGATTTATTTACACCAACTGTTTAATGAACAATGGATCTACCAACAGGTTTTAATTCTCATTATTAAAAACAGAAACCGAAACCAAAAAGTGGAACAACTCTGATTATTGGATGCGAAAAGCAGGACGGTATCCGTCCTGCTTTTCGCTGTGTGATGTGATGCTTCTACCTGTTTGCAGTTATCGATTACTCAAAACCCTTCTAGCAGGGTTGTGTATCCTGACATTGATTTTTCTTGTGAGTGGAGACCGCTGGTTTTGGTTCCTGGGCTCGTTGGAAGAACCGTGTGATGAAATTTCTATTTTTATTTCCGGTGGTTTGAATATCCGATTCTTGATCAAAATAGGGAACGATACGGTTGTATTTTCTCCTTGTTCCTTCCACTTCTATTCGTTTTTCCCAATTAACTATCGTATTCCCAAAGAACATACTTGCCATAATAACCTCCATCGTGCAACCGGTTGCAAACCGGTCTAAAAAAATTACGCTGATCTGCGGACTACCAGTTCAACGGGCAGGCTCACATTTGTGACCACCCCGGTCTGGATATACTGGATAAGATTTTGAGCCAATAATTTTCCTCCCAAAGGAATGTTTTGTCGGATGGTGGTGATGGGCAGATTATTGTATTTGGCGATTAACAGATCGTCATACCCGACGACGGCGATATCTTCCGGAACCCGTTTGCCGGCGGCGTGTATGGCTTCGATAGCACCGATGGCCATCAGGTCACTGTTGGTGAAGACCGCGTCAAGGTCTGGAGACTGCTGCAGCAAGCGTTGAACCGCGCTGACAGCAAAGGAATGCGAGTAATCGCCATACAGAACAAGGTTCGGGTCCACGCTGTGTCCGGCAGATATGAGCGCGTTCTGGTAACCGCTAAAACGGTGCTGCACTTCCGGTTCGTCGGCCGGCCCACCGATGAAGCCGATATTTCTGCGGCCAGTGCGCAGCAAATAATCGGTGGCCTGCCTGCCGCCGGCGATATTGTCGCCGCAGACCGTGCAATAGCCGTTATCCGGTGGGGGAACGCTCCAGATGATGAATGGCACATTGGTTTTGACCAGGTTGTCAACGAACTTTGCTTTGCGGAT
>JAAYYW010000283.1 GCA_012515195.1 Leptolinea sp. | reverse complement strand
GCTGTGTCATCAGGTGGTGGTGCTTCATCATCTTCAATAAAATCACCAAGAACGGAGTCTTCCTCATCATCTGTTGGTGTTTCCAACGAAAGAGGTCGGCGGGCGACTTGGATCATGTTTTCAACTTTTTTCGGCGGAACTTCTAACGCATCGGCCAATTCTTCTACAGACGGCTCACGTCCCAGTCTCTGAGTCAACTGATGCTGTACACGAAGCAATTTATTGATCTGATCACCCATATGAACCGGGACACGGATCGTTCGACCCTGGTCTGCAATAGCGCGAGTTACTGCTTGGCGTATCCACCATGTGGCATACGTGCTAAATTTGTGACCCCGTCGGTAATCAAATTTCTTGGTAGCCCGAATAAGACCGATATTTCCTTCTTGAATTAGATCAAGAAAAGGAACTCCACGCCCCATATATTTTTTTGCAACAGAAATTACCAAGCGTGAATTGGCCGTGATCAAATGCTCGCGGGCCGCCCATCCATCTTCAATCAAATGGCGTAATTCAGTTCGACGACGTACGTTTACATTACCGCGTGCAAGTTCCTCACGCGCCATCCGACCGCGTTCAATCCGTTGTGCCAACTCTACTTCTTCTTCCGCGGTGAGCAACGGTACCCGGCTGACCTCTTTTAAGTATAAGCCTATCGTATCGTCAGTATCAATATTGGCCAGATCATCAAGAAAGGCGGATTGAGTCTGCTCAACCTCGGTGGCTTCCTCTTCTTCCAGAGATAATTCGTCATCTGCCGGTTCTTCGATTGCTGAAGGTTCTTCAATGTAGTTGATACCTGCGCTCAGTAAAGCGGCAAAAGCTTCTTCCAGTTGCTCCACATCCTGTTCTGCTTCCGGAAAGAAATGAAGAATATCATCAATAGTGACAAAGGATTTTTGGCGGCCGAGTTCAATCAATCTTGCGATTGCTGAATATTCTTCGTCTTCATCAACTACATGTAAAATCGCATCATCCATAGAAATTTATCGTTTACCTTATCCTCGTAGTGTCATTTAATCCATTTGTTCGCTGAAACAGCCAGTATTCAGAATACACTTTTTCCCAGGGCTTTTCAATACCCTGAGAGATGTCACGGTTGAGGTGTTTCTATAAAAATTATCGGTGTTTCAGTTGCTTTAACAATACCGTCTGTTGCGAACAGACCGGTTACGTTATCGATAACAGGTGTGTTTATAATATAGTACTTTCCATTGGATTTAATGTAGCTGCCGCTACTTATTGGTGTTTCATTTCCCATGATAATCTCAAATTCATTGTCATTCCTATCGACAAGTGTGATTCTCTTGGCATTTGAATCAAGCCCCATTGATTTTTCTGAGGGGACGGATTCCAATTGTTGAATTGGCTGCATGCTTGTGAGTTCAGAGAGTATTTGCATTACTTTACCGGAATCAGCCTTCGCGCCGGTTATTTCCTTTATATTCCAATCCGAAAAATCTTCGCCCATTTCTAGAGTAATTGAGCTTGCTGCTGGACCTCTGTACTGGATCATACGAGTACCTGCCAGATCCCAGTCAGCTAAAGGATTGGAAATCAATGTGGGGGTCGCGGTTGAAGTCTGAGGCAGTAAAGATGGATTTTTTTCCATCCACCATGCGAGCGCTCCCAGTAGACATAAAACACCCAATAAGAATAAAGTCGGTTTCTTAATCATTTCAATTAACCACGCTTCCTACGTTGCACCCACGTGATAACGCCAGTAGTGAGAACGGCGCCGGGGATAAGGAATACCGTCACGAGCATGATCAACCCGTTACTGAAGATGGTTGGTGGCACTAACATCCTCTGAGTTGTCTGGCGGGGAGTAAGATTGATTAGGTCTTCCTGTCCAGCAGCCCAATCGATGGCGTTTATCAGCAATGTTCCGTTTCCATACTGGACGAAATTATTGTCTGTCGCGAATTCAGCATCTCCAACAATTACCAAACGTCCGTTGGTTTCGATATTCTTGGCTGCGATTGCAATTTCCAGCGGGCCAATCCTATCCTTGTCTAGATCAGGAGATACTTTCTGACTGGCAATACTTTCCAGATCCATCTCACCCCATGAGGCGGACGAAGATGAGACTAACGGATAGCCAACCACCTTTTCGTAGTTTTCATCATATTGTACAGAACGTGAGCCTGGGAAGAGCGTTACAAGGCCTTGAAGTTTATTGGTTATGGAGTGATTGCCGTATTTATCTGCCACCAGAATTGTGGGAGGATTAACATTAGTATCGATCATCAGGTCGTCATCAACCGTAATGCCCCAATCGGCTAGTAGATAGTCTGCAAACAGATCATTTTCCGACTTTATCCCACTTTCTGCAGAGGGGTTGACAAGCCAGACGACGGCTTTTCCGTTCTCTAGATAATCTTTTAGTAAATCCACTTCATCAGCACTTAATGCCGTTTTCCCGCCGGCAATAACAATTGCCAGCGCTTCTTTTGGAATTGAGGGTTCCTGTAGTAGGTTTAGTGTTTGAATGGTGTAGTTCTTGGCTTCCAGTTCGGATTTTGCCAATTTATACTTTTCTACGTCTGTACTTTCAAGTGGGTATTCACCATGTCCGGTAAGAAAGTAGATATTACGTTTCTCCGGGTTGGCTAATCGTACAAGTGCACCAGAAATTTCTTTCTCATCAGCATACGTGATCTGTTCCTTGCGTCCGTCCATCGAGACAACCAGAGTGCCATCACGGGTAATTCCCGAAGCTGCAACCGGGTCTGCAACCGGATCTATGAATTTGAATTCAAATTTGTCCGGAGCAGCTGTTTTGTAGTTTTCAAGCAATTGTGTCGTATATGATCTTGACATCTGAGGAGAATAAAATCCAGTGATCGCAACTTTGGATGGCAGTGAATCTAAGATTTCGAGTGTTTCCGGTGTGAGTGAGTTGATCTTATCTTCAGAAAAATCCCATCGAACCGAATGGTTGTTGCCGAGGTAATTTATCACAATAAGGATTCCCAGGACCGCAATCGTCATGAGGAAAGTATTGGAGCTATTCTTTCCCTGACGCCCTGTGACAATTTCTTTTGCTTTCTCCGGATCCATGAAAATGAAAAGAGCGATACCCAGAACGATCGATACCAGCGAGACCTGAAGCGCAAGCGTCATTTGACGTTGGAGAATGTAAAGTCCAAGTGATATGGCAGCCGCTAATCCTGAGATATACAAGCCGACCGATGCAAATCTTTTGATATTTTTATCCATTACCGCCACCTTCTTGATTCAATGGAAGCGCTTCCCAGGAAGAGCGCGAAGACAGTCAGGCTGATGAAATAGATGACATCTTTCAATTCAATCAAACCGACAAAAAATGAGTTACCGAAATGTCTTGCCAGCCCGAGATAATCCAACACACTTCCCGCCACTCCTCCAACAGCCTGTCCCAGATAACTGACTATCCAGAAAAAAAGCAGGATACCGAGTGTTGTGAAAAATACCGCAATCTGATTGGAAAACAGGGAGGAAGCAAAAACCCCGATAGCAAGAAATGCGCTTAACATCAAGAAGAGTCCCAGATAACCGGTTATGATGCTGCCAGTTTCCAGACCTGGTTTGATCATTAGATTAAGAATGAAGGGGAAAACGAACGTAATGACCAATACCACAGTGTAGAACAATAAGGATCCGAACCACTTGCCAACAATTAATACCCAGTCACGGATGGGTTTTGTCATTAAAACTTCAAGCGTGCCCGCTCTTTGTTCATCAGCAATCAGCCGCATTGTGATGGCTGGAGTGCTAAAAAGGAAGATGGATACAAGCGGTGAGAGAACGATTTGAATATCTGGCACAACTTGTTGAAGAGAATAGAAATAGAAATCACCGTAAAAACTTAATCCAAGAATAAGCAAGATAAGGAACATTACAGCATAGGCTACCGGGCTGCCGAAATAGTGTTTAAATTCGCGTTTGGCAATGATCCAAATATTTCTCATGAGATTACTCTCCCGCCTGATCAGGTTCCATCGAACCGTCAAGTGTTGGATGGGATGGCTCATCCTGAGTGAGCTGCAGGAAAATCTCTTCCAGACTCAGATTGGCTGCTTGCATTTCGAGTAAATCGAATCCGTTTTGAACAACTTGCCGCGCAATTTCTGGTCTGACATCCTGTCCCGCTGACATGGTTATTGTCAATTCGTTCTCTTTAATCAATTCAGCTTTTAGGACACCTGGAAGCGGCGTGACAAGAGGCAATAGTTCGGTTGCTTCACCTTTTAATTTGACATGAACACGATCTGCTCCGGAAAGTCGTGCTTGTAGGCTAGCCGGAGTGTCTTCCGCAACAATGTTTCCCTTATTAATAATAATGACCCGATTGCATACCTGCTGAACTTCTGTCAGGATGTGGGTGGACAACATAACCGTGTGGTCTTTTCCGATCTCACGGATCAGATTCCTGACTTCAATGATCTGAGCTGGATCAAGCCCGATGGTCGGTTCATCCAAAATCAATACATCAGGCCTGTGGAGGATCGCCTGAGCGAGACCTAATCTTTGACGCATACCTTTTGATAGATTGGATATATATCCTCCGGCACGGTCATCCAGATGGACTTTTTCAAGGACCTCATCAACCCGGTCGTCCAGATCGGGAATTTCGTGGAATTCACCCATGTAGGTGAGGTATTCCATTACAGTCATATCGTTGTATAGCGGGACCGACTCTGGCATGTAGCCAACCAGTTTGCGAACCTCTAAGGAATTTTCGAGTACATCATAGCCGCATATCTCTGCCGTGCCGCTTGTTGGAGGCATAAAACCGGTAAGCATACGCATGGTAGTGGTCTTACCTGCACCGTTTGGTCCAAGAAAACCTAAAATCTCACCCTTATCTGCAGAGAAAGTCAATTCATTTACAGCCCGGCGTGAACCATAGTCTTTACTAAGACTTTTGACACGGATCATCCTCTACTCCTTAAGTGTGATGCTTTGATTTCAAATAAGACAGCTTTTTCGGGCTGCCGTACATATAATGGAAAAACCTGATATAGAATGCACAAGCTGAAAAGAATTTCAATCTAATCGCATTATTTTATACAACATTGGGGTGGTGTGAGTCAATCATTTAAACCAATTTCTAATCAAACCCTAATCTGAAAATTCCATTGACTAATTTGCAAATATTAAGATAAAATTAAATAATGCGCATTTTTTGTGTTATCACGGGAAAGCGTTTTTGTAGTGCCTTTTTTTTTAATCCCATCTGTTGGAGGAATGCATGAATATCTTTGATTTGGCTCGACATGGCCTATCTGGCTTCGAGCAAATAGCTGTTTGGTCTGTCATGGCGGTGGCGTTCCTTAGTCTGGCGTATGCCTGGCTTTTACGCGGTGTTGTCATGAAAAAAGACAAAGGTACCGATAAAATGCTGGAAGTATGGGACGCAATCCGCGTTGGTGCTGATAGTTACTTAACCCGCCAGTTCAAGACTATTTTGCCCGCGGTTGGTTTGTTAACTATCGCTATGTTCCTCAGCATTTACATTGCTGAACCTACAAAGGAAGCTGTTGCTGAATTCCCCGAGAACACCAGAATCATCATTGCTATTGGCCGCACCCTGGCTTTTATCATGGGTTCTTCGTTCTCCTTGATGGTTGGACAGCTTGGCATGCGAATGGCCATCCAGGCGAATGTGCGTGTTGCCGCTGCTTCCCGCCGCGGTTTCAACGAAGCTTTGACTATTGCCTATTACGCCGGCACAATCACCGGTATGCTGACGGACGGTCTGGGACTGATGGGCGGTACGCTGATCTTCATCATTTTCGGCACGGCTGCTCCTGATGTGCTTCTGGGCTTTGGTTTTGGCGGTACGTTGCTGGCCATGTTCATGCGTGTTGGTGGTGGTATCTACACCAAGGCAGCCGATGTTGGCGCTGATCTAGTGGGTAAAGTAGAAAAAGATATCCCCGAAGACGATCCACGTAACGCTGCTGTCATTGCTGACCTGGTTGGCGATAACGTTGGTGACTGTGCTGGTATGGCTGCTGATATCTTCGAGTCATATGAAGTGACCATTGTATCTGCCTTGATCCTTGGTATTTCTCTTATGGCCGTTGATCCAACCCATAGCTTGAAATGGATCGTATACCCGTTGATCATCCGTGGAATTGGCGTGATCTCTTCCATGATCGGAACCTTCACTGTTCCTATCTGGGAAAGTATTCCGATCAAGTTCTTACAGGCTCATGATGCGGAAGAATCCATGTTCCGCTCTTATGAAGTATCCAGTGTCATTACTGTCATCGTCTCTTACTTTGTAGCAACGATGTATGCCAATGACTGGCGACTATCTCTGCTGACCGCTATTGGTGTGGGACTGGCTGTGGCATTCAACCCGTTGACCTCCTACTTTACCTCCACCAAGAAAGCTCCGGTAAAGGAAATTGTTCAATCCACCTCAACCGGCCCTGCCACGACTATCCTTTCCGGACTGTCGGTTGGTATGGAATCGAGCGTTTGGGCTCTTTGTGTAATCGCCATTTCATTCATTTTTGGTCTGACCCTGTATGCTGCTGACGGCCCGATCTATGTTCTATACGCGATCGCCATCATCGGTATCGGTATGCTCTCTCACACTGGTAACAATGTGGCCATGGATTCCTACGGTCCCATTTCTGACAATGCCAATGGTATTGGTGAGATGGCCTGGCATGATATGGAAGATGAAGAAACGCTGAAAGCTCGCCAGATCATGGCGGATCTGGATGCTGTGGGTAACACTACTAAAGCCATCACCAAGGGTGTGGCCATTGCATCGGCTGTCATCGCTGCTGTTTCCCTTTTTGGTTCATACATCACAGATGTTGCCAAAGTACAAGCCCAGCTTGGTTTTCCGATCATGGATTCAATTCGTGTTTCCGAAACCAAGGTGTTTATTGGACTACTCCTCGGTGGCGCTCTTCCGTGGCTAATCAGCTCACTCTCCATTCGCTCTGTTTCCCGTGCGGCTGGCCAGATTGTGGAAGAAGTTCGTAAACAATTCCGCGTTCCTGGCATCATGGAAGGCACTGTTAAACCTGATTACGCCAAAGTCGTTGAAATTTCCACCCGTTCTTCCCAGAAAGAACTGATCCCAATGGTGGCTATTTCCATTGCTATGCCATTGCTGGTTGGTCTGATCTTGCAGGTGGAGGCTCTTGGTGGTTTCCTGGCTGGCGTAATTCTTTCCGGTCAGTTATTGGCCGTTTTCATGTCCAACGCCGGTGGCGCCTGGGATAACTCCAAGAAGGCCATTGAAGATGAACCTCGTGATCTCGTTGCCAATACCGGCAAGGGTTCCGAGCGTCATAAAGCAAGTGTTGTTGGTGATACTGTTGGTGATCCTTTGAAGGACACCGCTGGTCCAGCCCTCAACCCGATGATTAAAGTGGTCAACATGGTCAGTTTGCTGGCTGCTCCGATCATTGTTCAGGTCACCGATCTTGGTGTTGGTGGTTGGATCGCTGTTATTGTCCTGACAGGCGGTTTGATCTGGAGTGTTGTAGAAAGCAAGAGACCGACTGTTGAGATTAAATAATCTGGTCTGAATAAACCAAAAAGCGGAATTGATCACTCAATTCCGCTTTTTTTATTCTCCTCTGATAGAATCACCTTACCTCTCAGGAAGGAGATCTCCATGCATATAGTACATGTTCATATTCACGTTAAGGCAGAAAGCGTGGAATCATTTATCCAGGCTACTCTTCAAAACGCCAGTAAAAGTGTGAAGGAACAAGGAGTAGCTCGATTTGACGTGCTTCAGGATGCCAGGGACTTTACTCATTTTGTGCTTGTTGAAGTATATAAAACACAGGACGATGCATTAAAGCATAAAGAAACCGAACATTACCTTACGTGGCGTGACACTGTCTCTGACATGATGGAAGAGCCGCGAACGGGTGTACCGTATAAAAATCTATTTCCGGATGAGGATGGTTGGGTTTCATGAAATCGCTCGATTTTGTTACCGCATCCCGGGTCATATTTGGGAAAGGTTGTC
>JAAYYW010000282.1 GCA_012515195.1 Leptolinea sp. | reverse complement strand
TGGCGGCCGGCCACAGTGCATCTGATGCCGCTCTTTGGGCAAATACCCAGACACAGGGCTTAATTACCTTTAATCCTTATAGCATGGGACAGCCTTTTGGCGCCGACGGAAAATTGGTTTCTGGCGCTCATACCATAGTAGATACCGACTGGCAGAACGAGGTATTCAATCCAGCACTAACTCAGGATTATAACCTAAGTTTCTCCGGAGGCACCGATGACGTTTCCTATTATGTGTCGGGAGGCTATTATAATCAGGATGGAACGACGCCTGCTGCCAACTACCAGCGGTATTCGGGAAAGGCAAATATTGACGCCTTTATCAAAAAATGGTTGAAAGCCGGATTAAATACAACATTTTCTTATTCAGAACAGAATACGGAAGTTGCCAGCGGTGCAGGAGCCTCTCCTTTATATAACGCATTAACTTTCCCCAGCGGTGTTCCGGTATATCTGACCGATGCCCAGGGAAATTACATTTTAGACGAAGAAGGCAATAAACAATTCAACTGGCTCAATCCGGTATCAAAAGACTTCAACCCGGTGGCCATACCACATATGGATACCTGGCTAACAAAGACGTATCGTTTTCTGGCTTCGTTTTACGCTCAGGTGGAATTCACCAAAGGGTTGACCTTTAAGTCTACTTTCTCCCCGGATTATGTATCGTTGTATGAGATCATCTTCTGGAATAAGGAACATGGGAACGGTCCGGCCTACGGAGGACGTTCCGAAAGGCACCAGACTCATGATCTGATGTTCACTTCAACCAATACACTGAATTATGAAACAACGTTTGCAGATAATCACCATTTATCTGTTATGCTGGGTTACGAAGTATGGAAAAGCAAACGGGAATATGCGCTAGCACAAGGTACAAATTTTGCGTTTGATTTTATGACAGAGCTGGATGCTGCCGCCTCGGTTTTATCTCCTTCTTCTTACACAACTCAGGAAAGCCTGATTTCATATATAGCTCGAACAGAATACGACTTTGCCGGCAAATATTTTGTATCTGGTTCCTTCCGTCGTGATGGATCGTCTGTATTCGGATCGGATAACAAATGGGGTAATTTCTGGAGCCCAGGTGCCTCTTGGCGTCTTGATCAGGAGAACTTTATTAAGAACGTTCATTGGATCAATACCTTAAAAATAAGGGCCAGCTACGGGACTTCCGGAAACAATCGCGGCTTGGAAAGATATCAGTCTTTAGGTTTATGGTCTGCCAGTGCCGATTACAATTATGCCAATGCTTCCGGATTTGCACATACCCAGCTATCAAATCCCGGATTGGGTTGGGAAAAACAGGCTATGTTCAATGTGGGAGTTGATTTCGCTTTCCTGGGCAATCGCCTTTACGGATCGTTGGAATATTTCCATAAAACATCAAAAGACCTGTTGTATGAGTATCCCCTGCCAACATCTACCGGTTTCCCATCCATAATGATGAATATGGCCAGGGTACAGAATGCCGGTATTGAATTTGAATTAAGTGCCGATATTATCAGAGATCAGGAATGGAACTGGAATCTACAGTTTAACATTTCCGGTTCGCGTGATAAAATATTGGATCTTGCAGGAGATGACAACCTGCCTATGGACCTGGAGAAAAAAATATGGAAAATCGGATACAGTCAATATGAATTCTACATGCCTACGTGGGCCGGTGTAGACCCTGCGACAGGAAGTCCTTTATGGGTAAAAGAAGATGGTACCACAAGCGAATATTCTTCTGCCACAAACGAGTTCCAGGGCAGGGCTACTCCCGATTTTTATGGAGGGCTGACCAATACGGTTTCATGGAAAGGTTTTGATCTGTCCGTATTTCTTTATTACAGTGTGGGTGGACTGGTTTACGACGGTTTATATGCTTCCGTACTTCACGATGGTAACAGTGCCGGTGCTCAATTGCATAAAGACGCTCTGAACGCCTGGACCCCAACGAATACGAACACCAATATACCAAAATACTCCAACTCGAATTCCAACTTATCCAACTCTGCTTCATCACGTTTTCTGTACGATGCCACGTACATAAAACTGAAGAATGTAAATCTTTCCTACACCCTGCCTTCATCTGCTGTTAATAAACTGGGATTCCTTGCAGGAGCAAGGGTTTTTGTCAATGCCGACAATTTGTATACCTGGTTTAAAGATGACTGGAAAGGATATGACGATCTGGATATATACGGGATAGGAGGATTCAATGAATCTCCAACGCTTCCTCTTTCCAGAACATTTACTATTGGATTGAATGTTTCATTTTAATATAACACGATAATGAAAACAAGATTATATATACTCATTATGGCCTTTGTCATACCTGGGTTGACTTCATGCGGAGAAGATTTTCTGGATCTTCAGCCTTCAACTTCAGTGTCGGACGAACAAGCCTTTTCTTCAGTGGAATCTGCCCAAACAGTTCTCAATGCTGCTTATGCTTATGTAGGACATTATCAAAATCATACACTGAGTTACATTGCAGCCGATGTTATGGGAGAAGACCTGACCGTCACAAGCGGTGCTTACGGATGGCCTACTTATAACTGGAACCAGTATTCTTATATGTATGCCCAGTCACCTGTGTCAAGCCCATGGTGGACGGGCTATGCCAATTATATCTGGCCTATTAATTATCAGGCAATAGATTGTGTCAATTCAATCATTGGGCATGCCAATTTATTGCCCGAAACATCAGAAAGGACGGAACTGCTGGCACAAGCCCATGCGATCAGGGGGTATTGCTACCACTGGTTGATCAGATTATTTGCCGGTGCATATAACTACAAACCCGACGGACCCGGAGTGATCTTAAGGACAGACCCCGCAACTGCTACTTCAGAACATTTGCCCAGAGCAACTGTTGCCCAGGTGTATTCACAAATAATTTCCGATCTGGCTTTTGCATACGAAAATGTTGCGAATTCGAGTACGGATTATGTTACAAAGCAGAGTGCCGCATTATTGCTTGCACGTGCCTATCTGGACATGAATGATTTCAGCAATGCAAAGAAACATGCAGAAGCTGCGGCCGGAAACGTATTCGACGGGTCAAATCTCATGAGCCAAGAAGAATGGGGTTCAGGATTTAAAGATCATAATAATGAGTGGTTGTGGTATTTTAATTTCACTCCTTCTACTTGCAATATTTATGCTTCAATTCCATCATTTTATTGGTTTGCCGAGAGCATGGAAGGAATAGAATATGGTGGTCAGGTTGACGCCGGTGCCGTTCATGATCTTGGGAATGAGATCTGGGATGGTTATGGAACCATTCGGGCAACAAAAGCATTTGTTCAACTATTTGATAATAATGATGTCAGAAAACGTTTCCCGTTTTATGTAAATGAGGAGGACGGTTTCTTTACCTCAAAATTCGGACATCGTACCATGATGGGCGAT
>JAAYYW010000281.1 GCA_012515195.1 Leptolinea sp. | reverse complement strand
TTTTTGTGTCACAGCGGAGTTGTCCGTCTTTGATAAGCCCTTCCTCCGCGTCCTCGAGATTCATTTTGTCTGTGGATACGGCCAATTGGGCGTTACCCAATGTTGCGGCCGCGTAATCTTTTATTTCCTGCAGCGTGTTTTCGGCTGACACTAAAGCCAGTTTCGCTGAGGTGAGTTCAGCGTTCAATGTGGACAGGTTTTCAAGTTTCGCAAGAACCTGTCCTTCCGTTACCTTTTCGCCAACCTGTACATTGACTGATTCCACAATCCCGTCAATGGAGAAAGATAACTTCGCCTGACGGTTGGCAACCACCGTACCGGTTCCAGACGCAGTTACGGAAATCTCACCCTGACGGACGCTGGATGTATAGTACGTTGAAAATGCCGCAGTGCTAACCGGTTTCTGATTTTGCTTTGTGAGGTAGAAATATGCAGCACCTCCGGCAATTGCCAGTAAAAGTACAAACCCGATTATGACCGATATTTTTCTGGAAGGAAGTTTGAATTTTTTGAACATTGATCTTATGCTCCTCTCCATTTCTGGAGTTTTTTGAAAATGATTGCAGATATTACGGGATTGAGCTTGTTACAATCCTGTCTCCAACCTGTACATTGCCTATGATCTCAGCGGCTGTTAGCGATCTTAGACCAACTTCCACTGTATGAGCTGTCATAGTGCCATCGTCATTTAAGACGTAGACTTCAGCCTTACCATTTTTCTCATTCTTAAGCGCCTGTAGTGGGACTTGTGTCACATTCGACGCAATTTTGCAGGATAATTCGACAGCAGCACTTAACCCAACGGGCATGTCGATGTCTTCTGAAGAGGTTGATGTGTCAATGCTGATATATGTTTTGACACTGGATGAGCCGCTTGAGCTGGAAGAACTCATCTCCATGGGCATATCCGCGTTATTCGTCTCAATACTCATCGCGCTGGTGGATTCGATCAGTGTCGGATCGATTTGTGTAATCCTTCCCTGGAAAGTCTGATTGGCATAGCTTTCGAATGTGGCCTGTACTTCGCATTCTGTATTGATACTGGCAAGGTCTGATTCATCAAACACAGCTTTTAGGATCGGCTCACTCAAATCAGCAATCTCAATATAAGGTTCGTTAAAGGATTCTTTGTCCAGTATTTCACCAACAGCAGAGGCAACGGACAAAACTGTTCCATCCATGGGCGAAGTCAAAGTGGCGCCATCTAATATGCGCACAGCTTCATCGTATTGCAATTGAGCGTTATCTCTCTCAATGGTCGCGAGAGCCAGCTCGTCGGGATCAATTCCATCATTATTCAGAAGGCTTTCATAATATGCGGCAGCCTGGTCGTATTCCGCCTGGGCTTTTTCTACGGCAACCTGGGATTGCTCGATCTCAAGATCAGAATAACCTTCACAATATTTCCAGTTCGCGAAGTTTTGATTCATCGATTTTTTGTACGGAGCCATCCGCTCAAGGATATACATTTCTCCATAGCCTGTATTCTTTTTTATGTAAGCGTTGTACCAATAAAGGTAATCACTCCGATCGTACATATATTCAAAGTAATACTCTTCGGTCGTAGCCTTTTCACATCGAGGGGAATACTTGTTCACCTCGTTTTTTTGCGCGTTTTCAAGGTTTTCGGACGCTTCTGATTTTGCTAGCAGCGCATTAGCCAGGGCAACCTCCTTGTTCTCTTCGAGGTCATCGAGTGCATTCTGTGCTTTTGTTAATTCAAGTTTTGCTTTTTCTACATTTAGCTGTAACGTCGATATTTTGTCCAACCGTGCCAGTACATCGCCTTCTTCCACTGATTTGCCGGGGTTCACATTAAGTTCGGCCACTTTTCCATCTGTCAAAAAAACCAGATCAATGGCATTTGGAGCGACAATACTGCCGGTTCCGGAGATTTCCATGATGAGATCCCCGGAGGTTACTTCGGTTGTTTTAATGGATTGGGTCGCTTGCGTTCCCGGTGAGTCTGGGTATTGCGTTCGTATAAAAGCCAGACCTTCAAGTACAAGGAATACCAGTAGTAATCCACCAATGACCAGACGTTTGTTTTTTAATTTCAACAACACATCCATGATTTGATCCTTCCTGGTGAAAAATTGGCTTCAGTACGTTCCCACGCTCAGACCAGTGGAAACAATCTCATTTAGTTCCAATCCGGATTTGATCTCCGCTGAGTAACTATCCATCAGACCAACTTCTACCAGCCGGAATGTCATATTCCCTTCTGGACCAATAACAAATACGCCATACTGATCATCACCGA
>JAAYYW010000280.1 GCA_012515195.1 Leptolinea sp. | reverse complement strand
GCTTCGATTACGATGCGATGGTTAAAGACGCCCTGGCCGGTGAAGGTGTTCAGGCACAGGGTCCTATCCCGCAGGGTATGATGGGTTATCTGGCCGATCAGGCTCCGTTGAACAAATTCGACCCCGCTGTCTGCGAAGCCGAATTCAAAGCTGCCGATCTTGATGGCGATGGTATTCCTGCCGGTGAGGATGAGGACGATATCTGGTCCAAGGGCTTCTACATGCAGATCGCCTACAACAGCGGTAACGACACCCGCCGCCTGGCTGCCGAGATCCTGAAAGCCGGTATTGAATCTGTCAATCCAAAATTCTCTATCGCCGTGCTTGCCATGCCGTGGCCTGTGCTTCTTGAAAGCCGCCGCCAGGGCAAGCTCCCCATCTACGTGGGTGGCTGGGTGGAAGACTACCACGACCCGCACAACTGGGTCAACCCATTCCTGTATTCACAGGGTGCCTATGGCCGTATTATCAATATGACCGATGATTACAAAACAAAGTATGACACGATCATTATTGAAGGTGCTGAGGCAAATGGCGTTGAAGCCCGTACCCCGATCTACGAAAAGATCCAGACCATGTCACAGGAAGATGCTGTGAATATCTGGATGTATCAGGCCATGGAAGGTTATCCATTCCAGTCCTGGGTCAAGGGTTTCTACTTCAATCCTGCTTATGGAAATCCGGAATACGGTTGGGTTTACTCGTTATCCAAAGTAGCCCCGTAATCTGTAAAAGATAATTTGAACTGAACTGAACCGGGAGCCGTGAGAAATTACGGCTCCCGGAAAAGTGCAAGAAATCCCCCGCCCGTATTCCCTCTGCTGGGTGGGACCTGGAGGTGCCATTTGTCAATGCTTTCCTTTATCATTCGCCGGCTGATGATTCTGCCGCTTCTGTTGCTGGCTGTGACCATTTTGATCTTTTCCATGTTATCGATGTTAACTCCCTATGAGCGTGCGTCTCTATATGTACAGGATATCCCCAAACGCCAGGGAGCTATGGAAGCGATCATAAAAAAATATGGTCTCGATGATCCAGTACCGGTACAATACTGGCGCTGGATGACCGGCACGAAAGACCCGCAGACCGGTGAGAGGGAAGGGGGAGTAATATTTGGCAACCTGGGTTGGTCAAAGACCGGCAAGGGGACTGTTTGGGAAGTAATTGGCCGCCGCCTGCCAGCCACGGCAGAACTGGCCCTCTGGACCGCCATTCCAATGGTCGGTATTGGTATTTGGCTGGGTGTGGTATCCGCTGTAAACCATAATAAATTCATTGACCAGGTACTGCGGGTATTCAGTATTGTTGGCTGGTCAATCCCCGTTTTTGTTTTCGGACTTCTTGTTCTTCTTTTCTTTTATGCCAAGCTTGGATGGTTCCCGCCCGGGCGGTTATCCGACTGGGCGATGCAAGTGGTTCAATCGGCTGATTTTATCCGATACACCAACATGAATACCTTTGATGCCCTGCTTAACGGGCGAATGGATGTCTTCCGTGATGCTCTACTTCACCTGGTTCTTCCGGTGCTCACGCTTGCCTATCTCGATTGGGCTTATCTGTTGCGTGTCACTCGCTCTTCCATGCTGGATACGCTGAACCAGGATTACATGACAACTGCCCGCGCCAAAGGATTGAGCGAGCGCAAGGTGATCAGCCGGCACGCGGTTCCCAACGCGTTGATCCCGGTGGTAACTGTGGGCGCGTTGATGCTCATAGCGCTTCTAAATGGTGTGGTTATTACAGAAACAATTTTTAGTATCCCAGGAATGGGTTCATTCCTGGCTGACGCCGCCCTGTCATTGGACGTAGTGTCTGTGCTGGGTGTGACCATGTTCAACTGCCTGATACTACTGCTCGGCAATCTAATCGTCGATATTTTATACGGCATTATCGACCCGCGCATTCGCTTACAGTAAAACTCGGCAAAGGATGAGGATCTCATGGATGTTGTAAGAAGATTAGTAAAAAATCCCACATCTCTGCTTGGCATTGTTCTTTTGCTGGGTTTTGTTATTGTGGCAATTGCAGCGCCGTTCATTGCGCCGCCGGAAGAAAATGCCCGGAATATCTATATCATTCCACGTGACGGTTTTAGCAACCAGCCAAGGCCTCCCAGTGAGGCCCATCCCCTGGGCACAACTGAAGGCCAATATGACATTCTGTACGGTGTGGTCTGGGGAACGCGCACAGCTTTTCGCGTGGGTATCGTCATTACTTTGATCACGACTTTTATTGGTTTGATTGTAGGGTCACTGGCCGGTTTCTATGGCGGTTGGGTTGATGAAGTGTTGATGAGGATCACCGAAGTTTTTCTGGTGTTCCCCTTCCTGTTGGCGGCCATTACGCTGACATCAGTTTTACAGACGGTATATGGGCGCGGTGAGGCGAATTTCCTGGTATATCTGGCCAAAGGTCTGGCCATGCTCACATTCTTCCAGAGTCCGATGACAGACCTGGATCCAATCCAGATCCAGATCTTAACCGGAATGCTGGCGATTATTGTCTTTGGCTGGATGACATACGCCCGTGTGATCCGCGGGAATATTCTGGCCGTAAAGGAACAGGAATATGCGGTGGCTGCCAAGCTGATTGGTGCCAGCGATATCCGTATTCTTTTCCGTCATTTACTGCCAAATGCCGTATTCCCGGTGCTTGTTCTTGCTTCCATGGACATCGGCTCGTATGTGCTGACTTTTGCCGCCCTGAGTTTTTTGGGGCTGGGCGCGCAGCGAGGTTATGCGGACTGGGGTCAAATGATCAGCTTTGCCCGCAGTTGGATTCCCTCACTGGGGACATACTGGCACATCGTTGTATATCCGGGTATGGCTATCATTCTTTTTGTGCTGGCCTGGAACCTTGTGGGCGATGCCTTGCGCGATATTCTTGATCCACGCATGCGTGGACGCGGAAACGACTAAGAAAATTACGTTCTAAAAAAGGATCTGATAGAAATATCAGATCCTTTTTTTGTCGAAAGGTATAAAAGATTTGCATAGATCTGCGGGGAAGAGGATAAAAATACCGAAATTCGTCACTTGCCGGCACATAGTTTCTGGTCAAAGTGCATACCAATCTCATGAGGATTTACAAAAGCAAGAGTGTACTTTACCACTTCCTGATATACAACGTATTTAGTAACATCAGTCTTATGCTGCCCAAGAATTTTCACAAACTGGAAATCTTCTCCGGTCTGAGCCCGACCAGTATTGACCTCGTCATACCGCTGCTTGAAGCATGCTCTTACCCCGGCCGAACAACGATCTATGAACAGAATCAGGATGCCAAACATTTCTTTATTCTGGTCTCGGGCGAAGTTGTAGTTAAACACAAACCGTATGATGGCGAGGCGATTACCATCGCGAGGGTTTGTCCTGAGGATGTTATAGGCTGGTCGGCAGCACTGGGAAGGTCTAAGTACACATCGTCGGCCTACACCGAAAATCCATGCGAGATGGTCCGCATTGATGTTACTGAATTACGGAAATTCTGTCAGAAAAACCCCCAGTTGGGGAAATTAATCATGGAAAAGTTTGCACAGGGGATTGCTTATCGACTGAAAAGTACGTATGATGAGGTTCTAGCATTATTATTTCATGGAATGGAACTTCTTCCAGAATAGTGAATTGTAGATGATCAAAACCCCTCCCGATTTTTCTGATCAGGTCCGAATACAGGCTTTGGTTGAACAGCTGGATGGCTATATTAATCATTATCACGGTGGTTCAGTCGAACTGGTTGATTTTGATGGTTCAATCCTGAAAGTCCGACTTGGCGGCGCGTGTCTGGGCTGCCCGCTCTCTCCAGTCACTTTACACGGCTGGGTTGAAGGTACTATCCATCAATTCTTTCCGAATGTCACAGTAGAAGAAGCTAAATAAATTCAACAACTCAACCTGATTTCCGGATTTTTCAACCGGTTACGAATCTCTGATCGAAGATAAGCAGTAACAGAGAGGTCATGTGGGTATTCTTCATCATGGATGCTCCTGTGTAACTTAATCCTTTAATCTCAAGAATCGATCCGGTTCTTTATCATTCCAAAATTATGAAAGATTCGTCTAACGCCATCCTTCCAGGGCAGGTTAATGCTAGAATTACTGATAATCACAGACACATGGAAGGGTATCCAGTGGACGACACTCCAGAGAACCTAAAGAAGAATCCGGAGCAAGATCTGGGTCAAGATAAAGAAAATATGGTATCAGGGGATACGGTTACGAAAGAACACACAACCGATCCTTCCGGTGAATTTGCCAAATTCATCAATCGCATGTGCGCCGCATTCAATTGGAAGACTCGTGAATTTGATAATGAACATGCCGTTATCGAGTTCACAGTTGACCAATTGCGATCGCAGACTTTATTCATTTTTTGTTACGATGACGATCTTGAATTCTCCGTTCCCAGTTTCGCTGCATTTGATTCCATGGAGAAAGTCCCGCATTATATTTCCACATCTCTCATGCAAATTAACGCAAAATCCAAGATCGGATTCTGGTGTGTGGAACTGATAGGTGAAAAACTGGTATATACCTATATGCACAACGCCCGTATGTCACTTACGGATGAAGCTGCCTTTAAAGATATCATCACAACATTGATACAACGCGTTGATGACTTTGAAAATCTGCTTGTGAAAATGTCCGAACAGGGAAAGACCGGGGAAGAGCCGATCCAACAGTAAATTATGCCCCGGTAGGGCGAATCTCTGTTCGACGCTCCCATTCTTTGGCTGCCGAGCGGATCAAAGAAATGGCTGATTCATCCGTAACGGTGTCGATTCCCGAGAATCGTTCCTGTCCCACCCAGACGATCACTCCCTCGTTCATTTCTTCCATAAGCTTTATATGTCGATTGGGTTGGTCTGATTGCAGGATCAACTCCTGGAGTATTTCATCGACCTGCTCAACCATGGAGGTTGCCTGTTTCTTTGGTTTATCAGCTGCTGGTGCTGATGGCGGTTGAATAGGGGAAACAGGAGTGATGACTGCCGGTGGTACTTTAGGTTGTACCGGTATAGCCGCAGCCGTTGGTGGAGGTACGGCAACGACCGGTGGCGCTGTTGGGATCGGATCAGTGTTTACCGGTGTTGCTGCCTTGACCTGTGTTGCTACCGGTTCAACTTTAACGGTGCTTTTGTCTTCTGGGTTGGTCACGATTTCCGGCCTTTTGGGGACGAGGTCTTCAATATCAATAGACAACCAATTTGCCAGTTCTTTGATTAGCTCAATAAACCGTTTCTTCTGTGCCGGATTTAGAGGGGCAGAAGATGCCAATAGATGTCCACTGGTTTCAACAAAAAGCCCTGAACCTTTCTTTTCCCTCCACAATCGTACGAGCTCTGTATATTTCTCAGGGTCTGCAAGTGGAGCTGGTTGTTCAACGGGTGAAACAGGCTGTGGAGTAGCGTCTGCGTTCTTTTTACGCATAGTAAAAAAGGTGACAGCCCGCCCTACAAAAAAACCAACGACCAAAAAAACAAAAACCATGACAACTGTGAAACTGACCGGAATTTCTGGACTCATGCTCATACCCCTTTCGGCTGACACCTCGGGCAAAAATGTGTCCCGCGTTGACCTGCGATAATTCGTTCTATGATTGTCCCACAAACCGGGCAGGGTTTCCCGGTAAGTTGGTAAACCCGAAAACAATTTTGAAAGTCACCACCGCGGTAAACCCAATCAATACTTGCGCCGTTGCGATTGATGCCTTCTTCCAGCGTGTCACGGATAGCTTGCAGCAATCTTCCCGCTTCTGGTTTCGTGAGGCTGTTACTCAATCTCAAGGGATGGATTCCCGCTCTGTGCAGGCTCTCATCCGTATAGATATTTCCTAAACCAGCAAGAAAAGATTGGTCTAATAAAAGAGATTTTATATGTTTTTTCTTACTTTGCAAATTGGAAAACAAAAAAGGGGCAGTGAGAGATGGATCAAATGGGTCCACCCCCAATTTTCCCAGAATCTGTTCTGGATCTCTGGTAAACCAGACACGTCCGAATTTTCGGGCATCGTTAAATATCAGGCGGATACCATCCGCGAAACGAAGCACAAACCGGTCATGGGGAAGAGGTGTATCCTTAATCGCAGACGTTACACGCAGATCTCCACTCATACGCAGATGTATGAGCAGATAACCCCGATCTAACTGAATGATGATATATTTCCCGCGCCGCAACACATCCTTGACGATCTGGCCGCGAACCTGTATGTGAAGTTCGTCGAGTGTGGGGGAAGCAAGTGTTTTTGACCAGAGGACTTCTGTCGACTCTACTGTTCTATTGAGAATGGGCAAGCCACCCCTGCCACCTGAGCGAAGGGCGCGAACAATTGTCTCTACTTCAGGCAGCTCTGGCATACTATCACCTATTCGTTGAATAATGCTCCCACTGAACGTCCCTCATTGGCACGCATGATTACTTCACCCAATAGTCGTGAGACAGAAAGGATTTTGAGACGGTCGCCAAAATATGTTGCCTTTTCCGCGGGGATCGGGATTGTGTCTGTTGTAATAAATTCGGTAACCGGCAGGGCGGATAAAACCTGAGGTGCAGGGTCTGACAAAACCGGATGGACAAATACCATGTAAACGTTACGCGCGCCGCAGCTTTTCACCAGATTGACAGCTTGCACCATAGATCCTCCGGTGTTGATCTCATCATCCACGATGATCGCGTCACGTCCCTGAACATCACCTATGAAAGTAAGGGCTTCCGCTTTTGAATCGTTGGAAACACGACGTTTTTCGATGAAAGCCAACGGGGTATCCAATTTCTGGGCGAAGTTACGCGCTTTCTTGGCAAAGCCAAGGTCTGCTGTGACCACAACGGGGGAATTCATGGTGGGAAGTTTCTTCTTTAAATAATCGGTGAGTATGTAAAAGGCGGTCATTACATCACCGGGGATGGAGAAAAATCCCTGAATCTGGCCGGCATGCAGGTCCATGGTGATGTACCTGTCAGCGCCAGCCACCTCGATCATGTCGCAGACCAGACGTGCTGTGATGGGCACACGCGGCTGGTCTTTTTTATCCGAGCGGGCATAACACAAATAGGGAATGACAGCGGTGATGCGGGCTGCTGAATCCAACCGCAAGGTCTGCAGCATGATCAATAATTCCATCAGGTTGCGATGAACAGGGGTAGATGTTGTCTGAATGACATAGCAATCCTGTCCGCGGACGCTGGTATGAAGCTGTACGAACAGGTTGTCGTTGGGAAAAACGATCACATCTCTTTCACACAATGGCATACGCAGGTACCCCGCAATATTGGAAGCCAGTTCGGGGCATCCTGTACCTGCATAGAGTCTGACATCACCATATTGGATCCGGTCGTGCCGGATATGTACTGCATTGGGCATTTCTTCCTCCTGACCTTGCTTTATACCTCGGCATCCTGCCATTCGTTGCGCAGAACACTCATGACAAGAACATCGAGATACCGGCCGTTCTTATAAATATCCTGCCGCAGACGTCCTTCTTCAACAAAACCAGTAGCGGTATACATTTTTCTGGCTCGTTCGTTGGTTTCAAAAACATACAGAAAAACCCGGTTGAGATTCAGGTTGTTAAAGGCATGGCGTAATAAAAGCCGTACGGCATCACGTGCGTAACCCTTATTCCAGTGCTCTTTTTCACCGATGCAAACCCCGAATTCAACGCTCCGATTCTTCCAGTCAATGGTATGAAATCTGGTTGTGCCTATTAGTACCCATTGATTTTGTTCATTTAACTCAATGGCAAACGGATGTTCCTCATCCGGCCGTTTCATCAGCTCTTCATACCTCCGTTGTTCATCATTGATTGAGCTAGGAGTATTGATTAACAGGTTTTCTATCACATCCGGATCGTTTTTCCAACGAGTCAGGTGAACCAGATCGGTGGGTTCCAGGGCGCGTAATCGAATTCTTTTTCCTGTAAGCATACGTTTTTCCAGGCATTCTGGTGGTTTATGGATCCAGCCGGGTGGGTCCACGGAACACAAAGACAGCTTCGCGAACGTTGTCCAAATGAAGCATGATCATCATCAGGCGGGAAAGTCCAAGGCCAAAACCACCATGCGGCGGGCAGCCGAACTTGAAGTAATCCAGATAGGTTCCAATCAGTTCGAGATTCAGACCCTTTTCTAACGCTTGTTTTTCCAGTACATCACGGCGGTGTTCACGTTGGGCACCGGTTGTGATCTCAAGTCCGCTGGCGATCAGATCATAGCTCTTGGTTATTTTGGGATTATCCGAATGCCGCATGTGATAGAACGGACGGACCTCGATCGGCCAATCCTTCAAGAAGACAAAGTCATGGTCAAAGGTTTCTTTTATGTAAGCGCCAATTTCACGTTCACCACCAGGATCCATGTCGCCTTTGGTTTCAGTTGGGACTGCGTAGTTGCGGTCTTTGAGTACCTTCTGGGCTTCTGCCATGGTCAGACGTGGGAAAGGAACAGTCGGGATGACCAGGTCAAACCCTAAACGCTCTTTGATCTCTTCGCCGTGAACTTCTTTAACCTTCTGGTATGTGTACTGGATGAGCTGTTCCTGAAAGGTCATTACATCTTCGTGGCTTTCGATCCAGGAGATCTCCGTGTCGATGCTGGTAAATTCGGTCATGTGGCGGGATGTGAATGAAGGATCGGCGCGGAAAGCCGGTCCAATCTCAAAGACACGTTCGAAACCGGCGGCCATGGCCATCTGTTTATAAAACTGGGGAGATTGAGCCAGATAAGCTTTGCGTTCAAAATACTCCAACTCAAACAGCTCAGCGCCGCCTTCGCTGGGTGTGCCTACCAGTTTTGGAGAGTGAATTTCAATAAAATTATTCTTCAGCCAAAATTCGCGCATAGCCATTTCTGCGTTGGTTTGAATTTTGAATATGAGTAAATTCTCGGGGCGGCGTAGGTCCATGTAACGCCAATCAAGGCGGTAATCCAACGCGGGAAGGGTATCGCCAAACGGTTCAAAAGCGAGTGGAGTCACCGCGTTCGCGTTTACCTCGATTGATTCGAGTTGCATTTCGATGCCACCCAGTTTGACAATCGGGTTATCAATCACTTTACCTGTAATGGTCAGGGCGGATTCAACTCCGCACTCTGAGATCATGGCAGCCTGATCGGGACTGGCAGCTTTCTCAACCACGATCTGAACGGCTCCGGTCTGGTCACGTAGAACCAGGAATTGCATCTTCTTCTGGTCACGCAAAACTTGCAGCCAGCCCTGAACGGTCACAGTCTGTTCAATTTTGCTGCGCAGGTCGCCGATTAGGGTTCGTTCCATAAGATTATTCCTCCAGAGTGTAGTCAATTGTAATTTTAAATTACTTGATTTTGTTTTCTTGTTGTAATCAGATACGATCAGCTCCTCAGCGAGCCGAAAGGGTGAAATCGCGCGGGTAAAGAGGCGGTCCAAAGCCCGGTCATATTCTAAAGGATTCATACGCGAAAGCCAGGTCTGAAAGAGAACCTCCCGGATCAGGTTTTCAAGGTCACGGCGAAGCCTTTTCTTCTGTCCGGTCTGCCAGAGACTACTGGATTCCAGGTAACTCCGGTGCTCCCGCAGGGCTGCAACGATAGGCTGAGTGCCTTCACCCTGGGTGGCAACAGTGCGGAGAAGGGGTATATCCCACACGGTTTCCCGCTCTTTCGGTGGAAGAGCGGCCGGCCAATCACCTTCCATGAAATGATGGAAATCGATGGAAGCCGAATGTCCGGAAGGGTTCATTTCCAACATGGCACGCAGGGTTTGCTCGGTCTGTTCCACACCCGGATGATCCGCTTTATTGATGGCGATTACGCTGGCGATTTCAAGTATTCCGGCTTTAATTGCCTGGATGTCATCTCCAGTACCAGGATTCTCGACGAGCAGGACGGTATGGGCAAGGCGGGCGATCTCAATTTCAGATTGGCCTACACCAACCGTTTCAATCAAGATAACATCAAATCCGGCCGCGTCCATGGCAGTAACCATTTCAGAAGCGGCATGTGAAAGCCCGCCGAGTGTGCCGCGCGTGGCAACAGATCGGATATATACACCTTCATCCCCGGATAGATCGCGCATGCGAACGCGGTCGCCCAATACGGCTCCACCGGTAAACGGGCTGGTGGGATCAATGGCCAGAATGGCAACCTTCGACGGTTCGCTTCCATCTGATGGATGGCGGAATTCGCGTGTGAGCTGGTTGACCAGAGTGGATTTGCCGGAACCGGTAGGGCCGGTGACACCAATAATATGGGCCCGTCCGCCATGTTGGAACAGGATATCCAGAATGCGCCGGCTTTCCGGGGTGTTATTTTCTATCTGGGTAAGGGTGCGCGCCAGCGCAAGCCGGTCACCTTGCAAAAGGGCGTCAACCTGATTCATGGCGCTTCGGTTGATCCTTACCCTTCCGCCGCGCCGGATATTGCGAGGCGCACGGAAGTAATGATATCTTCAGTTGAGGTTCCCGGTCCAAAAAGACCGGCAACCCCCATTTCTCTCAATTGAATAACGTCTTCATCGGGAATGATGCCGCCAACAAAAACGGGAATATCTCCCAAACGGTTAATTTTGAGTAGTTCAATGATGCGCGGAACCAGTGTCATATGCGCGCCGGAGAGAATGGATAGTCCAATCGCGTTGACATCTTCCTGAAGTGCGGCCTCGACGATCATCTCGGGTGTTTGTCTAAGGCCGGTATAGATAACTTCCATCCCGGCATCACGCAACGCGCGGGCAACAATTTTCGCCCCGCGATCGTGTCCGTCCAAACCGGGTTTTGCTACCAGTACACGGATCTTATTCATTTTGACTCCAGCATTCAAATTATACCCCCTTGGGGGGGTTCAGACTGGTTTAATTCATAAAAAACCTAAAGATGACTATATAATTACAGCCTGTACGTGCCGGTTTCAAGCTGGTTTTTTGGTGGTACACTTTCAACAAGTTAGATAATCATTCGAGGAAAATTACTGTATGCCAACCATTTTTCCATTTACAGCGATCGTAGGGCAGGAACGAATGCGCAGAGCGTTGGTTCTAAATGCTGTCGACCCCCGTATTGGCGGTGTGCTTATTCGTGGTGAACGCGGAACAGCAAAATCGACGGCCGCCCGCGCGCTGGCTGAACTTTTGCCTAATGTAAAAGTAGTAGCTGATTGTCGTTTTGGCTGTGACCCGGATAACCAGGCCACCCTGTGCACGGAATGCCGTGAACGGGTTGCCCGTGGAGAGGAATTGCCAGTGACGACTAGGCCAACACCTTTTGTCAATTTGCCGGTTTCAGCCACAGAAGATCGGGTTGTTGGAACGCTGGATATTGAGAAAGCCATCCAGAAAGGTGAACGCCATTTTGAACCGGGCGTGCTTGCTGCTGCCAACCGGGGTTTGCTCTACATCGATGAAGTGAACCTGCTGGATGATCACGTGGTGGATGTGCTTCTCGATTCCGCCGCCATGGGCATGAATATTGTGGAGCGTGAAGGTATTTCATTTTCGCACCCGGCCCGCTTCATCCTTGTGGGAACCATGAATCCTGAAGAGGGCGATCTTCGCCCCCAGCTTCTGGATCGCTTCGCGCTTTCTGTTGATATCCACGGAATACGGGATTCCCGCGAGCGTGTGACGATCATGGAACGCAACCTCGAATTTGAAGCCTCTGCGGAGGAATTCCGACGGAAGTGGGAGTCCAGTGAAGCTGAAATCTCACAACAGATCGGCGAAGCCCGCAAGCTGGTTGACCGGGTGGGTTATACCAAACGCGACCTGATTTCCATCGCGTCATTGACCGCATCCCTGAATGTTGACGGCCACCGGGCGGACCTGGTTATTTTAAAAGCCGCGCGCGCGCAGGCAGCTATTGAAGGACGCACATCCATTACTGACCGTGATATTGCCATGGCGGCTGAATTGGCTCTGCCGCACCGTTTGAAACGCGGCCCTTTTATGCAGACAGAAATGACCATGGAAGATCTGCAGGAACGGATCGAATCATTACAGGGTGCGTCAAACAAAAGCCAGTCTGAACAGGAACAGGAACCTGACGAAAACGCGTCAAAGGACGAAAAAAAAAAGTAAGTGAGAATGTGCAGGTTGAAGAAAGGCCGGAGCTAAAACCGCCGGATGACGGTCAGAAACCGGTCTTTCAGGACGCCACCGCCCACTGGTGGGATGGAGGCGAAAAGACCAAGATCGGTGAATCATTCAACCCGCGTAAACTGGATACACCGCTTGACCAGATCATCCGCAAACAGGGTGGACGCCGATCCCGGACGAAAACGGAGCAGGCACGTGGACGGTACGTCCAGGCCCGCCCAACTCCCGGAAAACCCTTTGACCTGGCTTTTGATGCCACCATCCGCGCTGCCGCGCCGCATCAACGCAGCCGGAGCGAACAACGGAAACGAGTCGCGTTTGCCGTCAAGCCAGATGATTACATGCGCAAAGTGCGTGTGCGCCGATCAGCCAACCTGGTTTTATTTCTTGTGGACGCCTCCTGGTCTATGGCTGTTGCTGAACGGATGGCTGCCACCAAAGGCGCCATTTTATCACTGCTAACTGACGCGTATCAACGGCGCGACCGTGTAGGGTTGATCGTCTTCCAAAAAGACCGCGCCACCCTTATTCTGCCGCCCACCAACTCGGTACAGCTAGCCCAGCGGGCTCTCTCCGAAATTCCGGTTGGCGGGAAAACACCGCTTCCAGCGGGGCTGCAAATGGCGCTTGAGGTTTTGCATCGGGAAGCCACATTACATCCCGAAATTCAGCCCCTGCTTATTGTTCTAACCGATGGTGCAGGAAATGTCTCGATGGGTCACATGTCGCCCCAGGAAGAGACCAATATGCTGGCAGACATGCTGGCAGAAGAGAAGATCCATAGTGTGGTCATAAATATGGAACATGCCGCCTTTGACCAGGGACTGGCAAAGGTTCTTGCTGACCATTTGAAAGCCCAGTGTTACACCATCACCGACCTTAAAGCTGAAAGCCTTTACCAGACCGTGAAGAACGAAATGGCCACAGTTGGCGCGGGGGCGATGTCTATGGGCGGAATCGGAATGAAGTCTTAAGCACATCAACTTTAAGACCTGTTTTGACTCAAAAAAAATGGGTCCCTGAAAGGATCCATTTTTTTATTTATAGGAGAAATTCTAATTAACCCATCAGAGTCTAATCAAGGGCATTGAGCAGTTGGTTTTCTTTGTTTTCTGTCCGGTTTGACTGTATGTTCAAACCGGCGATCACCAGTATACCCAATAGCATCAGTCCAATGGCGATGAGGACCTCTGTTGTCAGGGCAGAAGGCAGCGCGAGGGCTTCCTGAACATATCCTGTTGCGTCGGCGGAAAGAGTGTCCTTCCAGGGCCAGACCTTTCGCAGCGAACCGATCATCATACCCATTAAAACCGTGATGGTCATATCATGATGGGTGGAAAGCAAGCGGCGTAATATCCGGACGAAGCTCAACAGGCCTGCCACACAACCGGCGGCGAAAATTGTGAGATTCAAAATATCCAGACTGATAATGGCATTCAGAATGAACGCATATTTCCCCAGAAGCACCAGAATGAATGCGCCCGAAATACCAGGAAGGATCATGGCGCAAATGGCTATGAAACCGCTGAAAAACAGAAACACCGGATTGTTGGGTGTTTCCACTGGAGAAATTCCAATTAGCCAATACAGGGCCAGCGCCACCAGGGCGGCTATGATGACCAGCATCGGCGACCACTTTTTTACCCTTTTCCTGACCAGGCTGATGGATGCCAGCACCAACCCGAAGAAGAAAGCCCATACGTACTCCGGGTGGTAGTGAAGGGCGTAGCTCAATCCTTTGGCCAGGGTAAAGATGGCTCCCAGAATTCCAACTCCGAGCGCGAGAAGGAATTTCCAGGGAAAACTGGCAAATGCGTCCCGCCATTTCAGCGTCAAAATTTTGCGAATGAAATCCAAATTTACAGCACTGATAGCCTGTAATAGTTCGTCATATATCCCCAGTATGAAGGCCATGGTTCCCCCGGACACACCTGGTACAACATCAGCCGCACCCATGCAGAATCCACGCACGCTAATGGACAGGTAATCCTTCAACGTCCGATTGGGTCGGGATTCATCGTTTGTTAGTGTCATTCCTATCTCCTGAAAATGGCAAAAAAATCATAGCCGATCAACTGCCTGATCAGGCAGTAAACAGCCAGGAGAGGAATAATACCAAAATCCTGCGAAATGATTGGCGCAGGGGGGATTTTCTCATTTTGCTCTAATAATTCCGATAACCGGCAATACCCGGTGAACCGCATAAAACATAAAAGGTGTGTGTCCTGAAAACTAGAACGTCACTTTGCGCATCGTGGCTATCATCTCGGACAGGGCTTCCATTGATTCGGATGTGCCCGCCTCCCGGTTCCCTTCCAGTACCGCATCCCGGTCGGCAATGCTCTGGAAAATGGTCCGGTCGGTGATTAACGTCCTGTCAGTCATCTCTTCAAAACAAATTGTGTCCAGGATCACGCGCCCTGGTTTCCCTTCATTTTCAAATGTTTGCACGATTCGTTCCGGTTCCTGGATTGAGTGGTACACGCCGGAAAAAGCATATTCGTTTCCTTTGCTGTCATTGAGGAGAAAGCGCCATTTTCCACCCGGCCAGGGGTCGAGTGTGTCGACAACGGTTCTCAGGTCTTTTGGACCCCACCAGCGTTCGACAAGTCCGGCATCAACAAAGGCGTTGAATACCAGGTCGCGCGGCGCGTCAATCACACAGGTAGTAACGATCTCGTGCGAGTGCGGTTCAGCTTTCATCGAGAATTGGATGGCCATACGTCCCTCTCTACTTGTATACGGTTGCGAGATACCGGTCAAGTTGTTCGAAGGTGACGGCGGTGCCTGTTTTGATGTTCTGCCGGTTGTCCAGATAGGTCAGATGCTCGGCCGCAGTCGCGTTATGCGGCCTGCTTTTCATGGAAAAAATGGTTTTTGAACCGGCTTCCGTAAAATGGAATATTGTAAATACTTCCAATGGCCAGGTATCAATGGCAGGGTGACGTGCGACGGCTCCTGTGATATTGGCGTAGGAATTTAAAAAGACCAGTTTTTCCGGTTCGCTGATAGACATGTATGTGAATAGTCCCCAGGTTTCCTGCCCCATGGGAGACCGCAGGCAATAATGGAACACACCGCCGGGACGCAGTTCCAGCGCGGCAATGGTCATGATATGGTCTCTGGGACCCCACCATTGCATCAGGCGTTCCGGTTCCGTCCAGCACTGCCAGAGGATGTCGCGGGGCGCGTCAAATACCCTGACAATTGTCAGTTCCTGGCCAGCCATCGGTACGGTGTCTTGATCAGCCCTTAGTGTGTTCGCCATTCAACCTCCTGATTCTCCGGATCCGGTTTCGCGTTCGCGTAAAGATTTTTCCGGCTCGGAACAGTCTGGTTGTGATACCTTAAGTTGAGCCGTATTCCACAGGGGAGGGTGAGTCGAGGTATCACAGGTGTGACAGAAACACGGGGTTCCTATTCAGCTCTGGGGTGGATTTCCTGCGAATTGACACAGATGTCAATCCTGGGCGGCTTTCCCATACAGGTGTTGAGTCTATGGTAGGCTTTTTATGCCTGTAGAGTCAAGTGGTTGTATCCCGTAGTTAAAAAAGATGTGCGGCAGTCGGAAAAGTAATTAAAACCAAAGGATATCCGTCTCATTGGCAAAACGTTTATGCATCACGTCCAGAGACTGGGGATTGTTGTCGATCAGGATGAATTCGCGCCCGAGTTCCAGGCAGGCGGCGCCGGTGGTGCCGCTGCCGGCAAAGAAATCCAGCACCACACCTTCGGGATTCGAAGACGCGTTGATGATGCGCCGTAAAATGCCCAGCGGTTTCTGGGTGGGGTAGCCGGTCTTCTCTTTCCCGTTGGTTGGGACGATGGTATGCCACCAGGTATCGGTGGGCAGCTTGCCGCGGGCGGCTTTATCTTTGCCCACCAGTCCGGGGGCCATATACGGGATGCGGTCAACAGCGTCACGGTTGAAGGTATAGCGGGCGGGGTCTTTCACATACAACAGTATGTTGTCGTGTTTGGCAGGCCAGCGGTCCTTCGACCGGCCGCCGTAGTCATACGCCCAGATGATCTCGTTCAGGAAGCTTTCCCGGCCGAAGATGGCATCCAACAGAACTTTGCAGTAGTGCACCTCGCGGTAGTCAATGTGAAAATACAGGCTGCCGTCTTGTTTCAGCAGGCGGTGGGCTTCATCCAGCCGCGGTTCGAGGAAAGCCAGGTAATCGTCGTAGATGTCGGCATACCCCTTTGAGCCGATCTTGACTGTCTCATAGCGCCGTCCGCCAAAACCGGTACGGTCGCCGTTCTCGCTGCGCTCGGTGCGGATCTGCGTTCGCGCCTGGGTTTTGCCGGTGTTGAATGGCGGGTCGATATAAATCAGGTCTATGGACGCCGACGGCAGGGATTGCAGGATGGGCAGGTTATCACCAAAGTAGACACGGTTGGGCATGGATGAATTTTAACAGGAATACACCCGTGGAACCAAAGGCAAATTCTATTCCAACGCTTCTGGATTTTCTGACAGTATTTTCTGCCACTCGTCCACCGGGTTGGAATACCAGAAGCCGGATCGGTAGCTGGCAATCCCGATATCATAGCCGTCGCTGAGCTTCACCTGTATCTGGTCGAATTCATCGATATCCTTCATGTCCCGCAGGACGATCCCGGTTATGTGGACGGCCGTCTCCCAGCGTTCATCTTCCGCCAACTCCCCGACAGTCCACACATCTACGACCAATCCTCGGTAGGCCGGATTATTTTCAGGTGTGACCGTCTGGTCGCGCACGTCCGCGGTAAAGAAGCGGGGATCAACAGACAGCGTTTGGCGCAGCTGCCGAACCTGCACGGTGACAGGTTTGGGGGTATATGACGGATTGTCGAACATCAGAAAGGCCAGCATAAATGCAGTCAGGCCCATCCAGACGGCTGAGATGACGCGGTGGATGCCAGGCGTAATCGGGAAGGCATCCGCGGGGTATCCGTCGGGTTGGACGACATACGTCCGGCAAATCAGATCGTGGATGCCCTGACCGGCTTTGCGGTTGAACACCATGGTGTACAAAATGGACCCGCCCAGGCCAAAAACGATCAATCCGGCCGTTACTGCCGCCACCGGATTTTCCAGCACAGGCAGGGGCCAACCGCCCAACAGGAACGGAAGGGCCAGTATGCTGACGCGTCCCAGCGAGCGGAGAACGCTGATGGGACGGTTATCCGCCCCGCGAACGGCGATCTTCATCAAACGCTTCCCGAATGTTTGTCCATCAAATACGACAGAGTTCATCAGGCCAAAATAGGGGAGGATGAACAGCAGGCCGATCGGTCTTCCATAGGGGCCAAGCTGGAAGAGCAGCGGTTTGAAGACCAGACAGACTGCCTGCCCGGCCAGTATGATCAGCAGAGAGTCGATCAGCCAGGCCGCGAAGCGGTGCCAGAAGCCAGCCACCGGCGGGAAATTCGTGTTTGGGTTATCGTTCGTTTCGGTAGTTTTCATAGGTTATTGCAGGGGCAAAATGGATAGAAATACCATGATGACGAAAATACCCAGCGGAACTAAGAGGATCAGCGCGACCAGTCCAAGGTTCCTGACCCTGGTTTTCCCGTCCACGGACGGTTGCGGGGTTGCCTGTGGGATCATATTTCCCATGGCGGCCAGCCCCCGGGTGGAAATTCCCTCTTCCAGTTCCCGCAATTGACCGATGGCCCGATATCCATTCCACAGACTTAAAAGCATGAGGCCGTGGAACAGGATGGCATACCAATCCTGCACCCACACGAAGATGAGCGCGTCCATGAAATAGAGAACCATACCCATCAGGACCACCTTGGCGTGGCGTTTCCGCCCGAAAATGCCCAGCAGTACGAATATACCGGCAATGGCAATATCCAGGAAGATGGCGAAAGCTGTAATAACCGGCCCTGATGGTGAACCGGCGCCTTCAGCCAACCCCCGCGCAATGCCGTCAATGAACTGGGTGAGCCCCAGACCAATAACGAAAGTGGAATCGCTTCCGGCCATGAAACTGATGGTGTTGATGATCGACAGACCGGCGATCCAGAAGAAGGCACCGGTGCCGCTTTTAACTCGGTTGTCCAGCATCATCAACTTTTTGGCCAGCAGTATCTGCTGCGCGCCGGGTTGGTTCGGTGACGATTCCATGGGTGGACTCCTGTTATGTACGAATGATGGATACTATGAATTGTATGCGTCAATGAAGAAGTTGGCGAGGGTACATCAGCCCACGGATGCGTGGATAGAGTCTGACGGATATGGAAGGCTGAGGATGGGATCGCGCGGTTGATTGTAATGCCGGTTTGGGTGCGGGTTTCTCTACGTTCCCGGAGGAATAAACGAGTTTTATGCCATATTTATCATAGAATTTATCCGGAATTTATTACAGAAATGGATCATTGGTTGTACTATTCACCTGAATGTTTTCAAATAAAGGGAGAAAATTATGTCTAAAACTGTTGTTGAAGAAAATGAATTTGCCACAATGTGGTACCACCCTGAAGAAAAAATTATCCATCACGAATATAAAAAGTTCATGTCAGGGGATGTCTTTCACAATTTTTTGTTGAAGGGCACGGAAACGATGAAAAAGAACGGGGCATCCAAATGGCTTTCTGATGACCGGAAAAATTCCGTTCTTACCACGGAAGATATGAAATGGGGTGAAACGAATTGGTTCCCTCAAACCCTTCAGGCCGGGTGGAAATACTGGGCGATCGTTCAGCCCACGGCGGCTATCGCAAAAATGAATACGGACAAGATCGTCAAACAATATGGTGAGGCTGGCGTCGTTGCCAAATACTTCACCGATCCTGATGAAGCTTTCAAGTGGCTGGCAAGTCAGGGAAAATAAGCTGTCGATAAGTCTGATCACGGTTGTTTTTCAAATTTCGACACTTGAACAAACCTTCTGCTTTAAAATTCCGGTGTGGTCGAAAGACCACACCGGAAACCTTTTATTGATAAGGGTTCCCCACAATTGGATACACGCGTACGCCTGGAGGATGGATACCCAAAAACCATTTCCGGATGACAATCACGGCGTTTTCTTGGCGTAGAGGTGTTCCTGTTTTGGGGGGAGCTAAAAATGGCGAACAAATAGTCTAGAAGATAAACTTCATCATTGCCACCAGACCGATGATCATCAATATAAACGATAACGCAATCGCGGCCAGACAGCCGATCGCCAGTAAACGGTCGATCCATGATTGCTCTATGCCGCTTACGGACGGTGCCGCGAACCGCTTCAATCCCTTTGCCTGAAAATCCAGAAAGTTGGGGTACTTTTCCCGCGCCCGGTCTTGCAGTTCCAGCAGGACCCGGCCGGCATAGCTTCCCCGTACACGGGCGATATCCCCTCTGAATTTCAACGCGAGCAGGATTTGCATGGGGTCGCTGCCGTGGCATTTTTCGAACAGCCTGCAGGCAGACAGCATGTCTTCCGTTTTCGTTTCTTCCAGGTACCAGTACCGGCCGGCCATTTCTGGAAATTGCAATTTCCAGTAGACATCCCCCAGCTCCCGGCGCAATGCGAGGTCATCCGGGTGCGTTGAGATTAGGCCGTGGAGCCTGTCACGGGCTTTGCCGAGATTGCCTGCCGCGATATCCGAGTCGACTTTGGAGTGGTCCATTCAGCCTTTAATACCCCTTTATTCCATACGGTACGGTTGCTTGCGAAATGAATTGTACCGGGGAAGGAGTGGAAAATCCTGCCTTAATTCGCCGGGTTTTCAAGAATACGGGAAGTTCCAGCCTGTTACTTGATGAACGTCCCTTCCTGATACTCCCTGAAAGCCGTACGCAATTCTTCTTCGGTGTTCATCACGATCGGGCCATACCAGGCGACAGGTTCGCGCAGCGGCTTGCCGGAGATGAGCAGGAAGCGCGCGCCATCCTTCCCGGCGGTCGCCTGGACGGCTTCGCCGTCGCTAAAGACCACCAGGCTGTGATTGCCATGGAACGGGTCGCGGTCAAGGTCAAAATAATTCTCACCAACCGCGTCGTAATCGAAGGCGTCCTGTTCGCGGCAAAAGCGGACACTGCCCTCGAAGACATACGCGAAACAGGTGTGCCCTGAAGCCACCGGATTAACGAAGGTTTCTCCCGCGGGGATGGTCACATCGAGGTATTCGGGCTCGATGACGATGTCTTTCACCGATTCGCTGATCACCTTGATGACCACGCCGTTCTCCAGCGTGACCACCGGGATTTCCGCGGCTTTGATGTCACGGTAGCGCGGTTCCATCATCTTCTGGGCGCGCGGCAGGTTGGCCCAGAGCTGGAAGCCGTACATGCGCCCGTCCGGCGGGGCGACCGGCATCTCCTGGTGGATGATACCGCTGCCGGCGGTCATCCACTGCACGTCGCCGGGGTTGATCACCCCGCGATTGCCCAGGCTGTCCGCGTGTTCCACGCTGCCGGCCGTCAGGTAGGTGATGGTCTCGATGCCGCGGTGCGGGTGCCAGGGGAAGCCCTTGATGTAGTCTTCGGGTTTGTCGCCGCGGAAATCGTCCAGCAGCAGGAAGGGGTCAAACAATTCGGTGGCGCCGAAGCCGAATACCCGGCGCAGGTGAACACCGGCGCCCTCAAGCGTCGGCTGGCTTTTGGATACACGGATGATCTTGCGAATGTTCATAAAAACCTCCTCCTGTATTTGCTGATGTTGATATTGTAGCAATTAAGTGAAAATGAGAATATTTAAAAACTACTTGACAAAACATTTTTACCCGCTAAAATTGTTTCTAATACGTCAAAAGACCTTGACGAGGACGAGTAAGCGCCGTCGAGGCGGTACAGAGAGCATGGAGAAGTGGTGAGAGCCTGCCCGTACAGCGACGCCGAATGGACCTCTGAGTTGCAGGGAGAACGACCTTTGGTCCAGTAGCCCGTGCCGGAATTGCCACCGTTATCAGGGTAAAAGGTATCGCGGATTTCCCGCCGTACCTGACAGAGTGAGGCTGGCTTATGATCCCCGAGTGCTATCACCGGGGAAATTTTTGTTAAAACAGCAGCCTAACCAGGGTGGCACCGCGGATGCAAACGCATTCGTCCCTTCCAAGGGATGAATGCGTTTTTTGTTTTCCAGGAGGTGCCGCATCACACAGTTTTACCCGTTCCAATCCCAAAAATCCGAAATACATTCTTTTTCATTCAGTACCCAGAGGAGATAACCCATGTCAGACCAGATCCGTTTCGACCTTTCCCAGAGCGACCTGCCGAAGTTCTACTACAACATCAACGCCGATAGTCCGGTCGCGCCGAACCCGGTGCTTAACCCCGTTACTCTCGAGCCGGTGACGCCGGATTTCCTCTCTGTCCTCTTCCCCATGGAAGTGATCATGCAGGAGATCAGCACCGAACGGTATATCGAGATCCCCGATGAAGTCCGGGAGATCTACAAACTGTGGAGACCCACCCCGTTGATGCGCGCTGCGCGGTTGGAAAAAGCCCTCGGCACCCCGGCCCACATCTACTACAAGTACGAAGGTGTATCGCCCTCCGGCAGCCACAAGTCCAACACGGCTGTGCCGCAGGCGTTCTATAACAAGATCAGCGGCACAAAAGCCCTCACCACTGAGACCGGAGCCGGGCAGTGGGGTTCCGCCCTTTCCATGGCCGGCAAGTTCTTTGACATCCCGGTTGAAGTCTATATGGTCCGGGTGTCTTACGATCAAAAGCCTTACCGCCGCTACCTGATGGAAACCTACGGCGGCGAAGTATATGCCAGTCCCAGCGACCGCACCGATGCCGGTCGCGCCGCGCTGGCGGAAGATCCCAACTGCAACGGATCGCTCGGTTTGGCCATCTCGGAAGCTGTGGAAGTGGCGGCCAAATCCGGTGGAAAGAAGAAATACAGCCTGGGTTCCGTGCTGCACCATGTGTGCATCCACCAGTCCATTGTTGGAGAAGAAACCCTCAAACAGATGGACATGGCCGGGGAGTACCCCGATGTGGTCATCGGTTGTGTGGGCGGCGGTTCCAACTTCTCGGGCATCGCCTACCCGTTCCTGCGTGAGAATCTGAAGAACGGCCAGCGCACCCGTCTGCTGGCTGTTGAACCAACGGCCACCCCGTCATTGACAAAAGGTATTTTCGCCTTTGATTACGGCGATACGGCTAAAATGGCGCCGGTTGTCAAGATGCACACCCTTGGTCACGATTTCATGCCCCCCGCCATCCACGCGGGCGGCCTGCGCTACCACGGAATGGCGCCGGTGCTCTCCGCGCTGGTGGATGCCGGTTACATCGACGCGATGGCGGTCGACCAGAAGTCGGTGTTTGCCGCGGCTTCCGTCTTCGCGCAGACCGAGGGTATCCTGCCCGCGCCGGAATCGGCGCATGCCATCTGCGCGGCGGTGAAGGAAGCCCTGGAAGCGAAGGAAAAGGGCGAGAAGAAAGTGATTGTCTTCAACCTTTCCGGTCACGGGCACTTTGATCTGGCCGCGTACGAGTCATACCATCAGGGCAAACTGGTGGACGCGGCTTACCCGGATGAAAAGATCGCGGACATCCCGAATCATCTGCCCAAAGTCAAGCTCGCAACCTGAGGAGAATTCTGCATCCCTTTGAAAACAGCCGGGTCGTGTAAGAGCGATCCGGCTGTTGGATTTATTTTTATTGTCTCTGTCATACGACGTCGACTTTTTCTTTGAGAATACTGCCTGAGAGCATTGGTTTCAAATCCTCCCGAATTACCAGGTCGACCTCAATTCCCAGAGAATCCGTTAGGTAATCTTTTAATCCAATAAATTGAAAAAGACTGGGAATTTTCGAGAAACTTATAAGGATATCCAGGTCACTTGATTTTTTTTCATTTCCACGAGCATAGGAACCAAAAATGGATAGATGTGACACATGAAATTTGGACATAAGCACAGGCTTAATCTCAATGATCTTTTCGATATAAGAAGACACATTAGTATCCATCATGTTATTTTTCCGGATTCGATTTGTTCTTTTCAAGAATCCAGATTAATTGAAGGATCACGTTTGCCACATGTTCCATCTGCTCCGGGTCGATCACTTCCAGGGTGTCATCAGGGGTATGGTATGTTCCCCACGAGTGTGGAGTGCCCACGTTCTCAATATGGGCGGAAGGTATCCCGGCTTTCGCGAAGGGGGCGAAATCGCCCCAGCGGCGCGGAGCGGCGTGGTATACGGCTATTGGATCAGCGCGTTTGATAGTCTCGTTCAATCCGGGGTCGCTAAGGGTGGGTCTGATGGTGCCGCAGCGGGTGATGATCCGTAATCCGCTGCCCGCGCCGACCATATCCACGTTGACCACCGGGATATGAAGGTTATTCTCATCCATATATGCGGCAAATTGCTTCGCGCCATGCAACCCGCATTCCTCGGCGCCGGTAAACAAAAAACCAATTTTCAAACTGGCGGGTGGTCCGTCAGCCTGTGTGATTGCCGTCGCTGTCAACAGGGAAACACCGGAACCATTGTCATTGGCGCCGGGTGAGAAACGGTTGCGTGAGGACAGTATTTCATAGATATCCTGCGCGAGCAGCAGCGCGGCCATCGCCCAGGCCAGCGATTGTCCGAGGTTGAGGATAAGCCCGCGGATGTCCAACCCCATCAACTGGAATAGGCCAGGGATAATGAGAATATTTGCCACACGCATCATGGCGTACATGGAACGGTCGCGCCATTTTTTCCAGATACGCGGTCCGGCTGGAATGGCGCGGGCGCTGTCGATATGCGCGCAAAAGATCAAATCCAGTTCATTCAGGGAGGTTTTTTCGGGCAGCACCATCAGATTGGAAGAGCCATCTTTATAAGGAATGACCTTGCCCTGCAGCCATTGTGTTCCCTCCGGCAGCAACAGGATCAGCAGCGGAAGCAGCAGTGTCACCCAGCCGTGATCGGCCAGGGTCAGGGCAACAACGGCGAAACCGGCGGCTGCGATGGAAAAATAGGGAACAAAATCCGGCTCCGGCTGAAAACGGACGGGAAGTCGCAGTGTTTTCAGACGGGCGGACTGGAATTTCTTTTCCAGCCAGTCCAGCGCCTCCTTTTCCTGTGGCGACCCGGCTGGCCGTGGCCCGATCACACTGACCAGGTAGGCGAGGGTTTCCATGGCTTTCGATTGGATGGTTTTAGGATCGATGATCATTTCTTTACGGTGATGACAAACCGGTCCAATTTATAGGTGTATAGCATTGATTCCATCCGGAAGGCGGCGGTTGGTTTAAAACCACATTTTTCCAGGATTTTTAATTGTTCTTTGTGTTCATAACCTCCCTGGTTGACGATCAATATCAGTCCACCCGGTTTCAGGGTTTCATATACCAACTTAAGCATGGATTCCGGATCAAATAATTTCGGCGGAAGACCCCATTCCAGATGGTCTTTGATAAATACGAATGGGAAGAACAGGGTAATAATGTCAAAGGGTTCACCCTGGGGCATGATCCCGCGGCCAATGTACTCCACATTGGGAAGCCCGCGCATATTTCCCAGCGCGTGGTCCTGCCGGGTATGCAGATCGGAATACAGACGGTACGGGTCAACTTCGAAGCCGGTCAGATGGACAGAACGTGGATACCAGGTGTTGTACCAGGTGAGCGCGGCGAACAATGCGTGAACATAAAACCATGACGAAGGGCCGATATCCGCCACAGACAGGCTGTCCGGCAGTGCAATAAAGGATTCGTCCAGAGCCCTGTCGACCATGGCCAGATAGAAGAAGTTCTCTCTAGCCTCATCAAGCGTCCGGGCTGTGGAAAAATAGTCAAAATGATACAGTTCCGTCAGGCGCTGTATCTCCTGACCGGCCTGTTCCCGTCTGCCGGCTTTGTAACGTCCGGCAAGATCAGGCATGGATATTCTTGGGTGGTCCACCGGCCGCACACCGGGATGCAAATGCTGCCGAAGAGAGTAGTCCAGCGGGTTTTTTATTCTCAACCAGGCAAGGCGCAAGGAAGATAAAAGTTTCATTGAACAGGTATCCTGTCTGTAATTATACAGAATCGGTGACGGTATAATTTACCCCATTCAATATTAAGGAAGATTAGATCGATGGATTGGCTCAAAGACACACTGGCGTACCAGACCCGTGGCAAGGGGATGTACCTGATCACGCAGGATGTGCAGCAACTGTTGGATGAGTGGAAGGTACAGGAAGGACAGATCACACTGTTTGTACCGCATACCAGCGCCTCATTGGCATTGAGTGAGTGTTACGATCCGGATGCCCGCGCTGATGTGGAACAGTTCTTTGAACGCGTGGCACCCGAAAACCAGGCCTGGTACAAACACACCCTGGAAGGCGCGGATGATTCCCCCTCACATATGCGCGCGGTGATCAGCCACAACAGCCTGACCATCCCGGTTGACCAGCGAAAGCTCAGTCTGGGTACCTGGCAGGGTATCTATTTCTTTGAGCACCGGTCAGCACCCATGAACCGCAAGGTGCTGGTGCGCTGCTTGAAAGTGACTTAAATTACGGCTTCTGGATTGGTTGCCGGATGATCGTTTTCAACTTTTCAGGCGCTGTACGGTTGGGGTCGCCCAGGTAAATCTCGTGGTGTTTACCGCGTAACTCATATCCCTTGTCCATGACGAAGGCATGCATACGGGCAATATTGGGACCTTCTGTACTATAGGGGCCAATATGCATCACCTGAACCGATAAACCTTCGTCATACAATTCAAAGCGTACTTTTCCCAGAACGTCTTCTCGTACCTTGCCGTTGGATGCGGTTTTGGCAATGGCCTGATCAACTTGTTCGCGGGTGATCCAATCTGGTTGGGCGATCATCATGGTCCAATCCCAGGCAGATTTTTCACCTGTTTGAAATGTGTTCAAATCCTCTGCCCACCACAAGCCTTCCAGGGGGAACACCTTGAATTCAGGGTACCCTTCTTTTTTCAGGTCAAATTTCAGGGTATAAGACAGGGTATATAATGCTGAAACTGCTGTTGGATAAGAAGGGTTAGTGTTCGGGTCACCATGACCATCGATCATCAGGAAATTCAGGGGTGGGATTGTGATGATCCGGGGTTCCTTGGCAGACGATGGATAGAATGTTTTCATAAGGTCCTGAGGGTTTCTATTCATTGTGTTCATATCCTTCCGGCAATAGTCTTTCTGTCTTCAGGGTGTCCCCTGGTTTTTCGTCTCACCAGAAGGGCAGGAGATCGCCTTTATGGTGATTAAAAATATTGTATGGAATCTCGTGTCAGAAAATGACATATATCCACTTCTATTCCGGTAAGAAAATTTCTTGCTATACTGTACCGATCAATATAGTTATCAGGTCAATTCATGGAAGATACACAAGATTTACTGTCACGGGGGATCGCGGCTGCCAAAGCTAGGTCTATCAGCGAGGCGCGTTTTTACCTGGAAAGGGTTGTCCATCTTAATCCACATGGTGAACAAAGGATTGAAGCCCTGTACTGGTTGAGTACCCTCGTTACGGATCCGGAACAGGAACGGGAAGTTCTGGAGATGATATTGACAGAAGCGCCATTGGAACCGCGGGCCCGCCGCCGTCTTTTGGTTATTGAAGGCAAACTCTCTCAGACGGATATTGTCGATCTAAAAAAATACGAACAATCCCCGGATGGGATACCAACGGCACAAGGAGAACAAATCTCTAGCCGTCAAACCGGTCCGTTATCCCGAAATACTACTGATGGGGAAGATTTCATCGCTGGGATGGAAACGGCCATCAGCCATGATCAGACTATTGACCAGCAGATCCTGACATGCGGCGGGTGCGGTGCCGAATTTTTGCAGTCTGACCGTATGATCTCAACAAGCTGCCCGTTTTGCCTGTCAGCCACTGTCGTGAATTTCAATACAATTCGGAAAATGACTCCCCCTGCTCGCATCGTCCCGGTCGAAGTGGGCTTCCCGCAGGCTTTTGAAGCTGCGCGGGCAGCTCTCTCCGGTGAATTGGAAAAGGATGATGTGCAGAATGTACGGCCCGCTTTTTTCCCCGTCTGGCAGTTTGAAATACAGGGTGAGGTGAGTTGGCGCATTCCGGCCCCGGCCATGTCGAACCGCGACCTGTTTTCAGGGGAACAAAAAGTCGATTCTTACATTGTGCCGGTACTGGCAGTATCTGGTATTCTTGCTTCCGATCCGGAAATAGCGCTGGACTTTGATTTTTCGCGAGGTCAACCATTTGCCCCGCATTTCCTGGTTGACTGTCTCGCGGTCAGTTACCAGATGCGCGTGTCCGATGCCGCGCTGAAAGCCCGTGATTACACGGTAACGAATGTATCGAAAATGATCGGAACAAAGTTGGGCCGCAGGATTGGCGATTTCTTTATTGACTCTTCGAACCTGCAGGCCTCACATTTCTGGTTGACTCTGGTTCCGTTCTGGATGTTTATTGATCCCATCACAGATAAATTAGCGGTGATAAACGGACAAAATGGACATGCCCGGACTGGCATGCGGGAAATGAATTCATAATTGGCCGGTTGAATTACTGTCGTTATTCGGAACGCAATTTCGTGCCGCACGAACGGCAGTACACATCTCCGCTGACAGCCTTTCGCCCACAGCTATGGCAAAAGACCTCGGATGGTTCTGCGTCAGCTTCCCTGGATCGCATCATGGAATAGCGTTTTCGGAATGCCGTGGTAATTGCTTTCCCTGAACGCCAGTACCAGTATCCTCCGGCAAGGATCAAGAAGAGGCCAAGTCCGCTTAAAACATAGGGAAGGACCTCGTAAAGGGTTTGCCACCCCGCTGTGCTCGTAGTTATGGTCTCCACAGCCGCAACTGACTGCGACGGCGCGCTGAGACTTGTCCCCGTTTTGTCATATTCAAGGGTTATATGGAACTCCACCCCTGATTTGACTTCCCCCACGACAGATTCGTAATAAGTCAAACCATCCTGGTTGATCTGCCCTGTCCCCATGGCCGGTTCGATGGAAAAATTCTGCGATTCCAGCGGTTGTTGAATGTTCAATACCAGTGATTTTATCGAGTAGTCTCCTGGCCAAAGAAAGCGGTACCTGTGTGAATCGCCATTAACCAAAATGACCGGATCGTAATATTCAAACTGAACTTCAGGAACAGGTGTTGTAAAAGCAATTTTTACCCACTCCCCGTCGAGCGTCGTAGTGTACCGTAAATTATCAAGACGGCCGTCAATATCCTTCATGGCTACGTTATATGGTTCTTTTACAGCCCTTGGTATGCGGATCGTCATTGTGGCGGGTAGGCTCGTCTGAGGGGCCAGAGTAATCTGGTAGAAAACGAGAACTCCAGGCCGGTCGTATTCCGGCCAGATATTTATGATAACTTTTGAAAATTCAGTCTCGTTTTGTCCCTGGACAGTGCCGGGAAATCCAAAGAGAAAGATGAATAATAAAACGAGAGAGACAAAACGTTTCAAGCTATAGACTCCGCCAGAAACAACTTTTTCTGAGATTAACGTCAAATTAGAATTTTTTTCATGATTTTTAACTTAAATTAATCTTACCATATCTTAAACCATAGCCAAAAGGCAAGCCTGGACGACGAAGGAAAAGGATTAGACACTCCCAACAGCCTTCCATCAAGTAGAAGGCCGGAAAAAATCGATCTACCAGTGATATTCAGTCTATAAGTCTTTTTTATTGGTAATTTACCCATTATTTACAGGTATTTCTGGAATAAACAATATAAATAAAAGGGGGTTGAAGTATTAATATGACATAGTCTGTTTAAAGGAGTTCCCATGCAAATTGCTATCATCGATGATGATCCTATTGCCCGTCAAATTCTTCGGTCCAGCTTAGCCCGGTTGGGATTGGAAGTGATTGAATTTCACGATGGCTCGACTGCGTGGGATTACTTCCTCGCGAATCCTCCCCGTTTTGTTATCACCGACTGGCTCATGCCGAATTTGGATGGTTTAGACCTTATCCGGAATCTTCGATCAGCCCATTTCCACGGATACACCTACTCCATCATCCTGACAGGCAAGGAAGATAAAACAGATGTTGTGACTGGATTAAGTGCCGGAGCCGATGATTACCTGACTAAACCATTTGATATTTCAGAGCTCAGGGCGCGGGTGAATATCGGTTTGCGAATCCTGGAGTTGGAAGATGATCTGAACAGAGCAAAAGAGCAGATGGAACGCATGGCTATGTTTGATTATCTGACAGGCATGTTGAGCCGCAGAGCGATCTATTCCCACTTGCAAGGCGAGATTGACCGGTTCTACCGAGAGGGTGGATCGTTGAGTATCATGATGCTGGATCTCGATCATTTTAAAGCGCTCAATGATTCTTATGGCCATATGGTGGGTGATCAGGCTCTTTGTCTGGTTGCCGAGCAGATTTCGCAAAGTGTGAGACCGTATGATTGGGCGGCCCGTTGGGGTGGAGACGAGTTCCTTGTGGTACTTCCAAACACGAATCTTGAGCAGGCGGATGCAGTTAGCAATCGCATACATTCCAGGATACATAAATTGGAGTTGACGGTTCCGGATAAAGATCCCCTTCATCTACATATCAGTATTGGCGTGATTTCTACAACGAAAGTACCTGATGGGATCGATGGGCTTATCCAGGCGGCTGATGAAGCCTTATATTCAGCAAAAAAAGGGGGAAAAGATTGTATTTTCACAAAGGATTTGCAAGAGCCTGATTCGGGTAAGGATGGTATCTAAGAATATCTTCTCCGGCCTGAAGATGCAATTTGTGCTCATTATTATGGGTGCTATATTGCCATTTTTTTTGCTTTCAATTTACAACATCCAACAGATGACCCGGATGGAAAGCAGGAATGCGGAAGTTACGGCCCAGGAACAGGCGTATATCACCGCGCGAGATTTCGAGGTCATCTTACAGAACGCCAGGCATCTTCTCTATTCGGCTGCCGCAGATAAAGATCTGGTTGACGACCTGGACTATTGTCAGTCTTACGCGGATGTAGTCCCCCGTCGCGAACCGACTATCCAGAACTTTATCGTCCTTTCGCGAGATGGAGAGATTCTTTGTGCCAGTAAACCGGTAATCATTCCAAAGGATCTTGGCAATACAACCTGGTTCCAACAGATACTATACGGACAGGCATTATCGATCACACCAATCAATGAAATTTGGCAGGAGACTGGAATCTATTCGACAGCTGCAACCGCACATTTTAACCCCATCGGATTAACAGATGGCGTCATCGTCGCGCTGCTTGACCAGAGTTGGATCAACTCGGTTCGTGATTGGATTTCCCTGCCAGAGAATTCCACCATATCCATTGTCAGTCAGGATGGAACTTTCCTTTATAGAGACCCGTATAAAGAAGATTATTTGAACGCGAGAGCCGCACCTGAATTTCTTGACGTTATGGCGGATTCCGAGCTAAAGGGCTCTTTATCAACAACAGGGTTGGATGGTGTGGAACGATTCTACGGCTTCGCGAAGCTTGACCCTCTTTATGGAGGAGTTTCTGTTTTTGTTGGTATTCCAAAAGAGAAAGCTCTTGAATCCGTCAATATTCTCTTGAACCAGAATATTGTCATTAATATCATCGTAATAGCAATTGCCATTGCCTTTGCTTCAAGTTTTGCCGGATCGCGGATTGTGCGTATTGTGAATCGGTTGGTAGAGACATCAAAAAAACTGGCGGCAGGTGATCTTACCGCGCAAACCGAATTACCAGATATTGGCGGGGAATTGGGATTCCTGGCCCGAATTTTCGATGAAACAATAAACAGGCTGCGGATCAAGGATGAAGAACGTGAAAAAGCGCTGGCAGATGCTACCAGAGAGCGGCGTTATTTTGAACTACTTGTTGAAAGCAGCCCGGATGCCATCGCGATTTGGGACAACAACGAAAATGTACAGATAGTCAATCCGGCTTTTTTTGAGTTATTTGGTTATTCGGACAAAGACTTGAAAAGCAAACAACTGGATGAATTGATAAATTCGCCTGAGACATTGGAGCAAGGGATTCAATTAACCCAAAAGGTGAAAGACGGAGAAGCGATCAGGATCATTACGAAACGCAAACGCAAAGATGGTCGTTTTTTAGATGTTGAGATAAGTGCCGTGCCTATTATTGTAAATGGCAAACAGGTGGGTGACTTTGGAATCTACCATGACATAACCGCATTGATCGAAGCGAAACAAAACGCAGAAGCATCCGCTCGGGCAAAAGCAGATTTTCTCGCCAATATGAGCCATGAAATCCGGACGCCGCTCAACGCGGTGATTGGTATGACCAATCTGCTTATGGACACCAACCTGGAGCATACCCAATATGAATTTGTTGAAACGATCCGTACCAGCGGGGAAGATCTCCTGACGATTATCAACGACATACTGGATTTTTCAAAGATCGAAGCTGGAAAACTCGATATTGAATCAACACCATTTGATCTGGCTGATTGTGTTGAATCTGCCACACAATTATTAGCCCCGCGTGCAAGTGATAAGGGGCTTGAGATGCTTTACCTGATCGACCAGAATGCCCCGGTTGCAGTCATTGGTGACCCTACCCGTTTGCGTCAGATCCTCGTTAATTTGCTCGGGAATGCGGTCAAGTTTACTGAACGGGGTGAGATATTCCTGTCGGTCGATGCGGCTCCTTTGGACGCCAAAAATTACGAGCTGCACTTTTCCGTGACAGATACCGGTATAGGCATTTCAGAACAGGCTCGCAGCCGCATCTTCCAATCATTCAGTCAAGCTGATACGTCTACTACCCGTAAATTTGGTGGGACCGGTTTGGGATTATCTATTAGTAAACGACTGGCAGAAAGTATGGGCGGTACCATGTGGTACGACAGTGAAGAAGGAAAAGGCTCCACATTCCACTTCACCATTAAGGCAGAAGTAACCGATGCCATTCAAAAGAAAGTTATTGCGGATTGCTTTTCCATTTCTCAGGGGAAAAATGTACTGGTGGTGGATGATAACGAACGAAACCGGCTGATCCTTGAAAAACAATTGCAGTCCTGGAAAATGAACTGCATTCCTGCCGGTTCTGGATTCCAGGCGTTGGAGATCCTCAAGCGCATAACCAATATTGATGCGGCAATTGTCGATATGCAAATGCCCGAAATGGACGGGATGATGCTGTCCAGATCCATAAAAGGAATGCCAGGTTATAAAAAGCTGCCCCTCGTGCTACTGTCATCACTTGGTCATCAGGACGTGAAGGGTGATTCGAAGCTTTTTTCAGCGCAGCTTCCAAAACCGGTCCGGCCGTCTATACTACTGGAAACCTTATTAAGTCTCTTCGCCAACCGTCCTGTTTTGGTGCGAGAAAACCCGCAGTTTGCCAGTGACCTTGATAAAAACATGGGAGTCGAACACCCGCTGCGCATTTTGCTGGCAGATGATAATGTTGTGAATCAGAAAGTTGCCACGCGTATGTTGGAGCGGATAGGTTATCGTGCCGATCTGGCGGCTAATG
>JAAYYW010000279.1 GCA_012515195.1 Leptolinea sp. | reverse complement strand
TCCTTGGCGCGCACATGTTGGAAGTCTGCCCATCGATCGCTTCCAATAAGCCAAAATTAGAGGTTCTCCCATTATCCATTGGTGGCAAGAACGATCCGGCACGCCTGATCTTTGACTCGAATATTGGACCGGCCGTGGCTGCCTCTCTTGTGGATCTGGGAAATCGGTTCCGCCTGATCGTCAGCCAGGTGGATGTGGTTCCCACCGAACAACCTCTGCCCAAACTGCCGGTTGCCCGTGCCCTGTGGACACCCCAACCTGATCTTAAACGAGCCGCCGCCGCCTGGATTTACGCCGGTGGTGCGCACCACACCAGCTTCAGCTTTGCCCTTACGCAGGATTACCTGCGTGACTATGCTGAGATGGCAGGTATTGAGTATGTAGCCATTGATAATTCTCTGGATTTGAACCAGTTCAAACAGCAATTGAAATGGAACGATCTGTACTATCACCTGGCTAAAGGTATTTAGACATCCTTCTTTCCTCCCCTTGGAACGGTTAGACAGGCTTTAAGAACAGGGAAGCGCAAGGTTCAGTGCGCTTCCCTGTTCGACTATTAACCCGAGTCGATTTGTACCGTTCGGATATGGAACTGTACCGGGTGATACAGGCAATTCCACCTCCTTCCAATACCTGATTAGTAGAGGATCATAGGAATTTCCAAACCCGTTTGCCTCTCATAAATGTTTCCAGTATTATTGGGAAGTTGGATATCAATTAATCTTCATCACCCCCTTTGTTTGAAAATCGGTTCTGGAGTTTTTCCCAATCACCGGGATATGTACGTATTCAAATGGAATGGCTATGAGAATACTCAAATACAGTCCAACAGTAATCGTACTCATCTGTCTCACAACAAGCGGATGCACTTCGCCTAATTCGACTGTCATTCCATCGTCTGTTGCCACAGAAACGATGTTGTCACCCACTGCAGCACCAATCACTCCCACTCCGGTTGCAGTCGTCCAGCATCCATCCGACGGGTGGAAAATTTCTGATGTGATCATGATTGAAAAGGTGTCAGAAGTAACCGGCTACACCGATTATCAATACCTTACCCCTGATTATGACGATCCATATGGCGGCGAACCGGCCGGGGTTTTCTGGAGCGTCTTTTCGGCCATGCTGCAAATCGAATTTCGGGCGCACACACAGGGAGGGATGGAAAAGCTCGAGGACTACCGTACAGCAGCCATGCCGGGTAGTGTTACCTGGTTGGAATCACCCCTCTGGGACACAGGTTGTTTTTATTATCTGGATGAATGGATCGCTGAAATCAGCGTTGTTCGCGGTGAAACGTGCTATTTTATCTCGTTTGTACCCACTGCCTATCCGGAATTCGAACCCATTGACCTTGCCACAAAACTGATGGAGATGTTTATTAAAAATTCCAATGTATAAGTAGAAGCAGTTGAACCTGGGAGGAAAACCTAATGAAGAAGAAAAGCCTGTACCTGATTATCCTGATCGCCGTTCTGTTGGTGTTAACCGGGTGTGGAGGAACCCCGGCGGAACCAGCCGATGCGCCCCCGACCGTACCTGAAAAAGCTACAGCAAGACCGGTCGAACCTACTGACATCCCTGCCAAACCAACGGATGCTCCCGCTGTAAAACCACCCACTGAAACACCCGCCCCCACCGGCCCGGTTCTGGGAGCTGATGGGAAGCCAATCTTATTCCCGAATGGGGTTCCTGTTCCCATGCCTGAGGATCTTAGTATCTATAACCTCACCTTTTACGGCTACCAGACAGCCGCATTGAAAGAATTTGTTCCAAACGATGTATTCAAAGATAAAGCCAAGTACAATGATTCTGATCGCGAGAACGCCAGGGTTGCGCTGCAATACATCCTGGATTCGATGGCCGTGCAGGAATCCACCCAGGGGGCGGAAGTGAACCAGAATATATACGGCTGGCACTTGCTGGCTCGTATCTACGCGCACCGGTATTACGACACCAGGGATGAAAAAGAACTGGAAACGGCGCTCTCCTATTACGAAAAATGCCGAGAAAAGGAATATGCTGCTTCCATTTCTGACCATCAGGCGCTGCTGCTGGCTGCTGGCCGTGAATTGCCGGAGGAATGGAAATAAACCCTATTCCAACTTCCGGAAAGGGTGCAGTAATAAAGGGTTCTTACAGTACAACCCAAAGACCGGCCTCACGGCCGGTCTTTTTTTTATCTTAAGGAAACATTACACCTGGTAAGGAACTTCGATGATCACCAGACCGGGCTTGAATAGGAATCCAAAACGCAACATGAGAGCAGTCTGATTGTGCAGCAGGTTTTCCCACCAGTTATGCGGCACGAACTGTGGAACAACCACAGTGACAATCTCATTTGGTTGGCGGATGGATAGGATATGGCTGATGTATTCCATCACCGGCTCGATCAACAGGCGGTATGGTGAATCCAATATGACAAGCCGTGTGCCCTGACCGTACGTTTCCCACTTTTCCCTCACCTTGCGGGATTCGTCGGGGTCAATGGAAACATGTATGGATGTGACGTCATTCGTCAGGGTCAGTGCATATGTAAGGGCAGCCAGAGATCCACGGTGAACTCCGGCAATCAGCACGATAACCCTATGCCGTTTTATGTTCAACGATGTATAGTTCTGCAATGAGAGCCTGTCTGCCACCTTCTTGTAATGCTTGTGAATGGAATAAAAGATGAAAACAATAACCGGGATGAGAATGACTATCACCCACGCGCCATCATGGAACTTGGTAATGGCAAACACAAACATTACGATCAACGTAAGAACCGCACCAAATCCATTCACGCACAGTTTGAATATCCATTGGCGGTCATAGGCAACCGTCGAACCAGCCTCTTCAATGGTCTCATCATTCTTCAGATGTCCAGATTTCCACCACCGGCGGGCCATACCCGTTTGAGAGAGTGTAAAGGACAGGAAAACACCAATCGCATAAAGAGGGATCAGACGGGTAACGCTGGCCTGAAAAATGATGATCAGGAAGGATGAAACCACGGCAAGAGTCACAATCCCGCGTGAATACACCAGGCGGCTGCCACGGAAAGTCATTTGCCGCGGCAAATACCCATCATTCGCCTGCAGAGCGGACAACCGTGGGAAGTCAGCGAACGCTGTGTTGGCTGCCATGATCAATATAACGGCTGTTCCGGCGATAAGCGCGAGGTACATCAAGCCCTGCCCGCCAAATATCGTGCGTCCAAGTTGTGAAATGACCGTTTCCGCTTCTGAAGGAACAGCATGGATAGGCCCGACCAGGAAGGAGATACCCAGGAACAGGGTGGCCAGTATGCAGGCCATCCAAATTAAAGTGATCCCCGCATTATGGCTGCGCGGTTCTTTGAACGCGGTGATTCCATTGGAAATGGCTTCAATGCCTGTTAATGCCGCGGTTCCGCTGGAAAACGCGTGAAGCAACAGGAATGGCGTAATGGCGCTGACGATCCCATCCGTATGGAAAACAGGCGGGTTGACCACAGTTCCAAGGGTTCCTGAGAAATAACGGAAGAAGCCCACTCCCACAGTAATGAACATAGTAACCACAAAGAAATATGTGGGAATGGCAAAAGCCATTCCTGATTCCTTGACACCACGCAGGTTGATCAACATGACAAACATCACCATGGCCACTGCGAGCTCCACCCTGTAGTGATACAGTGTTGGAAACGCGGATGTGATCTGCGCGACACCGGATGAAATGGACACAGCAACCGTCAACACATAATCGGTCAGCAGAGCTGCGCCGGCTACCTGCGCCGGTAGCTCACCCAGGTTATCACGAGCCACAATATAGGCTCCACCACCACCCGGATAAGCGTGGACTGTCTGCTCATACGAGAAGGTGACAATGGCCATTAATGTCACAATGGCGAGGGATATGGGGAAAACATATCCCAGAGCCTGTGTTCCGGCATAGGCCAGAATGATCAGGATTTCCTGTGAAGCGTACGCGGTGGATGATAAAGCGTCTGATGCAAAGACAGCAAGCCCGATCAGCTTTCCAATGGTTTGATTGGGCGCGTCCGCGGTTTGCAAGGGGTTGCCAATCAACCAGTTTTGTACGGATTTTTGCGGTTTTACGTTAGAGCTGGCTTCCCGGATGTAATTGTCAGCCGGATAGGTTTCGATTTCCATTTTTGTTTCTTTCTCTACATTACCAGTTGGATATTCCAACCGGGTTTTTTCCATTTGACCAGACTTGAATCCTATCGCTCTGGTATAAAAAAGCTATGTGTACTTTTGGGAAATAAATAAATATTTTATAAAGATGGCCGATTTCTACGTTTCTTGAACCCCGCTTTTTGGTTTAACAGGTAAAATTACACGGTTATCAACTTAAGGAACTGATTTTTTGGATACTGCGACCACTATTTTTATATCAATTGGACTGGCCATGGATGCGTTTGCCGTCTCGCTGGGGGTGGGCACAAGTCCTTCCGTAAATCACGAACCGTCCTGGCGGCGGGTTGGGCGCATTTCCCTGCATTTCGGAATTTTTCAGGCGTTGATGACCGTACTCGGCTGGTTAGCTGGTTCGACCATCGCAGATTACATCAGTGCCTTCGACCATTGGATCGCGTTTGCTCTTCTCGGCTGGGTTGGCGGGAGAATGATCCTATCGGGATTTTCTTCTGAAGAAAACTGCCGGTGCGAAGATATTACCCACGGACGCACGCTGCTCGTCCTCTGTGTCGCTACCAGTATTGACGCCCTGGCTGTCGGTCTTTCATTGGCCATGCTTCAGGTTAACATTTGGTCAGCATCCGCCATGATAGGTGTGGTCACCCTGTTCCTATCACTGGTTGGCGGTTTTACCGGCCATCTTATGGGAACAAAATTCGGTCAGCGGATGGAAGCTCTTGGGGGTATTCTGCTGGTCTTTATCGGATTACGGATTTTATTCACGCATCTAACCGGTACGTAGCCAGCCAGAAATTTTACAAGCTTGAACTCTTTGCCAGCAATTCAAGGAACGCGTTGACGATCTTCGGGTCAAAATGCCGGCCGGATTCTGTTTGAATAAATTCCAGCACTCTATCGTCTGACCAGGCTTTTCGGTACGGGCGGTCAGAACGCAACGCGTCCCATACGTCCACTATGGCAAACAAGCGGGCGGCAAAGGGGATCTGCTCACCGCGAAGACCGCGTGGGTATCCGGTTCCGTCCCATTTTTCATGGTGGCAACTGGGTATATCCAGCGCACGGTGCAGGTAACCGATGGGTGAAAGCATTTCGTAGGCGAATTGCGGATGTTTCCTCATGATCACCCATTCGTCATCCGTCAATGGGCCCGGTTTGTGAAGAATTTGATCCGGCACTCCCACTTTTCCAATATCGTGCAATAACGCTCCACGTTTGATGTGGATTAATTCTTCGTCTTTGATTCCCATGGCCTCGGCCAGTTTTAATGTCATCTCAACAACCCGCCGGGTATGATCTTCCGTGTCATTATCTCTCAGGTCCAAAGCGCGTGACCAGCCTTCGATCGTGGCATCGTACGCAATCCGGAGATCTATGTTTGTTTTCTGAAGGCCTTCCACCATTTCTGAACTATCTATCGCGATCGATAATTGACCGGCCAGGGTTTCAAGGTAAGCCAACCATTCTGGGTCAGGTTCAAACGTGTCCCGGCAGAATACCTCCAGAACACCTTTCACCTCTGCCCGGGCCAATAAGGGAATTCCCCAATATTCTTTGAAACCTTCCTTTTGCCACATGGTCAAGAAGCCAGCCGGAAGGCCGATTTCTGTCGTGGAACTGATGTGAACCAATCGTCGTTCCATGATGGCTTTTTCTGCCAGTGTGATCCGTGACCTGAGTTCCGCGGGATCAACAGATCGGGCTTTGAATCCATTTCCGCAGGCATATTCAAAGCTCAAAGAATACCCGTTAAACCGGATCACATCAGCTGCGTCAATATCAAGCTGCTCGATGATAAATTTCAGAATGGCATTCAATATTTCACGCAGTTCCATATTGCCATTAATGGCCATGTCAATACTATGGATGGCCTCCAGCCGGTGGAGCTGCTTTTCCACATGTTCCTGATTGCGTTTGTTTTCAATGGCAATGGCCAGACTGTTTGACAAAGCCGAAATGTCCTGCTCGTCATGTTCATTGAACGCGTTTTTTTCCTTGCTACACAGGGCTGCCACGCCAAGTAGTTTTTTTTCAAAAAATACCGGAATGAAAAGAGCAGATTTAATTGATGAATCCAAAATAATCCAGCGCGGATCGGTCGTAGTATCCCCTATATTGATCACAGTGCCGGTTTGTGCTACCAGCCCGACCAACCCCGTTTCTTCCCCCAATTTAAAAATTAGACGGTCTTTGTAAATGGTACTGGTTCCTTCCGAGAATCCAGCGGATGATGTCAGTGGAAGTGATTTTGTTGTTGGGTCATAACTAAAGAAGTTCGCCTGTTGATAACCGGCTGTTTCCGTGATCGTCAGCAGTACGTTCTGGATCATATCGATGGAAGGCTTGACTGTGGTCAATTCACAACTGGCCTGGTAAAGGGCTGCCAGTAACTTATTAGCCCTTTCAAGCTGCAACATCTTTTCTTCCAACTTCCGCACCAGGGTTTCACTGTACGTTTTGTAATACTCTTCCGGCGACCTGACAGGTGCGGTTGTCTCCTGTTCCGATCTTGTTTTCGACTCAGATAGGACTTCTTCCAGTATCTTGAGAAGCTCATCCGGTTCCATGGGTTTGACCAGGAATCGCGCCGCACCAAGGCTTAGGGCGAAGGCTTCGTCTTTTTCATCGGTATATGTTGCTGTGTAAAATATAAATGGAATGTGTTTGAGAGTCTCGCTTGTATTCCATGCTTGGCATAGCGCAAATCCATCCATGGTTGGCATAAGAATATCTGATATCACCATATCCGGTGGGTTGGCTGCGGCCAGGTCCAATCCGTCCTGTCCATTTGTCGCCTTTAGCACTATATAGCCGTTGGACTGCAGAAGTACTTCCAGCATGTACAAATTCTGGGGGTTGTCTTCAACGATCAATATCTTTTTCATGGATTATTCCGTTCGTTCCCCCTGACAAATTGTTCCACCTGCGACATAAAATTCTCGGGGTCTATCGGTTTTTCAATATATCCGGTGCATCCGGCTGCCATAGCCTGGTCGCAGTCTCCCGGCATGGCATATGAGGTTACGGCGATCATCGGTGTTTTTGCGAGCGATGGCCTGTTCCGAATCGCGCGGGCTACAGAATAACCATCCATCACTGGTAATTGTATATCGAGCAGGATCAAATCAGGCTCATGAAGTACCGCCAGATCCACTCCTTCAATGCCAGTACGTGCCTGGATAACCTCGTATCCATTTTTTTCCAGGATAAAACTGACAAGGTACATATTCTGTTCATTATCTTCAATAACCAGAACTTTTAATTTCGTCATGATTTATCCCTTTTCCGCCAGTAATTCAACCGTAAAAATACTGCCCTTTCCCGGTTCACTTTCAACACGGATCTCTCCGCCCAATATATCAACCAATCGTTTGCAGATAGACAATCCCAGTCCCGTTCCTTCATACTGGCGGGTTAATCCGGAATCAAGTTGCCGGAATGGTTGGAAAAGGGATTCCAAATCTTCCGGCTTAATTCCAATTCCGGTGTCCTTTACCTGCACCGTCAGCCGGCCTTTGCGCATCCGGCATCTTACTTGTACATATCCCTTATCGGTAAATTTAACCGCGTTGTTGAGTAAATTTAACAGTATCTGTTCAAACCGCCTGTGATCGCTGGTGATAACAGCAACCGCCGGTTTATAGTCCCCGATCAGTTCAAGCCCTTTCTTTTCTGCCAGGGGTCTGATCTTTTCCAGGCTCTTGCGAATGCCATCTACTGCGTCAAATGTTTCTTCAACCAGTTTGATCTGATTCGCTTCAATTTTTGATATATCCAGCACATCATTGATCAGGTCCAGCAGATGCCGGGCACTGCTCTGCACCATGCCAAGCTGTTTTTCCTGCTCGTCACTTAATGGTCCGACCATTTTTTGCAGTAAGATGCCGGTGAAGCCGATGATCGAGTTAAGGGGAGTACGCAATTCATGCGACATAGTCGCCAGGAACGCAGATTTAAGGCGATCGGCACTCTCGGCTTTTTCCAGGGCTTCCTGCAGAATTTTATTTAATTCCCGGGCAGACCGGTTCAGGGTTTCCACTTCATCCACCCTTTTGGCCAATTCTGTCGTTCGTTCGGCTACGCGCATCTCTAGCTCTTCCGCGTGACGGACGAGACTCTTATGCAACGTGGCATTTTGAATGGCTACAGCTGCCTGGGCAGACAGGCTTTCGGCTAATTTTTGATATCTCTGGTTATAGAATGCTGGTTCGTCTTTGTCCAATGTGAACATGCCCAGTACCTGTCCGCCGGCTACCAGGGGAAGTCCCATCCAGCTTCGCCCGTGTCCCTTACCGGCAACCTTCTCCCATCCGGAATAGGCAGATGTGTCATCCACGCAAACAATCTGCTTATCGTTAAAGATTGGTGAAGTCAATGGATTTTCCGCGGCGGTGCCCAATTCTCCTCTTTCAATAATCCCCACGGTTTCTGGCGGGTATCCGTACGAAAGGCATACCTCCAGATTCGCATTTTCTTGAAGAAGAAGAACCCGGACACGGTCAAACGGGACTAGCTGAGACAGGTAATCCAACAATGTCTTCATCACCTCATCCAGATCCAGTGAGCGGGTAAGTGCCTGATTGGCTGCCTGAATGATCTTGTTTATTTCAACAGCTGCCCGCTCGGCTTCCTGTGACCGGCGTATTTCGATCTCAGCCTGTTTCCGCTCTGTGATATCCGTAATGGTGCCGATGTACCCGACAATCTGGTTGTCATCGTTGAACTCCGGTACGGCCTGACCGATCACATAGGCTATCGATCCGTCAGGTCGGATGAAACGATAATCGGCTATGGATCGTTTTCCTATCGCCGCGGTCTTATCCCAGTTCTCTTTTATGGCTAACCGGTCATCCGGGTGTACCGCTTTGATCCAGCCGTCCCCCATGGCCTCAGCAGGCGGGATGCCAGAAATTTGGCTCCAGGTGGGATTAACATAATTTGTCGCTCCATTTACATCTGTTCGGAAAATTCCGACCGGCGATACCCGCGCCAGGGTTTCGTAGCGTGCTTCACTCTCATGTAACATGCGTTCAGCCTGCTTGCGTTCGGTAATATCCCGAATGATGGCAATAACTTCGGAAGAACCGCTGGCTGTATATCGGACTTCCATATCATGGAGAGAGCTGTTCTTATTGAGTTGGAACTCTCTTACCAGCACGTTACCGGTTTGAAGCGTGGTCTGAAGGTTTTCGAGTGTGAAATCGGACTGTTCCCTTGAAAAAACATCTATCACGTTTTTTCCGGTAAAAGCATCGGGAGAGATGGAGAGAACGTCCTTGTTGGACGTGTGATAATCGAGGATTACCCCCTCACCGCTGATCCGTAAAATTAAGTCTGGATTGTTTTCCATCAAGGCGCGGTATCGCGATTCACTGGCAAGCAGGCGTTCCGTTTGCGATCGAAGTTGTACCCGAAACAGGATCACTGTACCGATCAAAAAAATGATCAATCCCACACCCACCGGGATCGCCGTTGATACCCAGCCTGGAACCATTGTCGCTGGTCTTTCACCCAGGTATAAATCCATCAAGCGATAATAATCCGACCCCGAATCGGTCTTCATTGGTTTTAGGCGGTTGTCAATGGCTTTGATCAGAATCGGGGAGAGGGCAGAATTTTTCGGAAACGCAAAAAATATCTGGGATGGATGCAATAGAATTGGTGTCCGGGCAATTCCATACTGTTTTTCGTTGTAGTCACCAAAATCCTTGTTCGCCACTCCCGCATCAATTCTATTACTTTTTATAGCTTTAAAAAGGGATACATAATCCGGAAAATCAACATATTGAATATCAACCTCAAATTTGCTCGCGAGGGTTTTAATTCCATCCGCACCATCGTAATTGATGCTTCCGGTTAAACCTCCGACCTTTTTCTCTCTCAAGTCCAGTACGGTCTCGACATCTTCACCCTCCTGGGTATAGACACGGGACCAGCTAGTAAGCACTGGTTCAGTATTAAAAGAATACTTCGCCGCCCTATCAGCAGACCAACCCATATCCGGGAGGATGTCGATTTCATTATTCTCCAGACGGTCCAGGCATTGCTGCCAGGTTCCCCGTACCCAGACAAGCTGCCAATCTTCTTCGTGTGCGATCTGCCCCAGCAGGTCGGGCCAGAAGCCTTTTACCGTGCCATCAGAGTTGATGATCAACTTGGGGGGATTACTATAGATTCCCACCCGAATCACAGGTTTTTCGTTTATTCCGTTCAAACCCGTGAGACTGAATCCTAGCAACAGAATGATGATCGTAAAAACGATACGCCGCATATTGGTCTTTCAGGTAATCGTTGCCTGTTTAGCGGGAAAAGTGAAAAACAGAGACAATCATCCATCCAAGATTTAATTTTATTATCAATGTTTCCACAACATATATATATTAACAAATTTTTTTATTAATCATTACCCCGGATGGACAGGGAATAGAGAATTACACAGTTGTTTCATGATTGATTTCCATCACTGTTCAGGAAACCAGCCAATCCATTGCCTCCTCTTTTGTATCAAACGCGATCGTCTTATTCTGTGAAAATTTGCTGACGATTTCCAGAAAAGTTCTCCGCGGCCCGCTCATTCCCAAAATGGCTGTTTTTGTGGCCATATTATGGGATGCCTGCGAAGAGATTTGCTTGAATTGGTTCAAGACATCCGGCGAAATAATTGTTCCGTTCATATCGACAAGCACCCGGGCAGAGTTTTCCGATATGGTTGTCATATACTTTTTAACTTCTTCGATTTCAGCTTTGACCCCGTCAGGAGATAGATGATCATAACGGGCAATAAACACTTTCTTTCCTTTGTATTCTTCCAGATTTGATCTCATTATTCCCTCTTTTCAATGAATTGGCGCTTAAACATGATCCCACACTAAGATATCCCACCATACCTGATCAAAGGCCGGAAAAACCGGGCAGTTTAAGCCTGCGACATCCAATTAGTAGAATAACCCGAAAAATAACCTGTCAGAATAAAATAAATGTAAAACCTTCCGGCAAGCCAGAATCGTTCCGGTATTTTTTAAATACCTTCCATGTAGACCTCTATTCAGCTGACGGGTATTTATGCCTGAGCAGCCGGGTGGGTCATCCTTCGGTTTGACTTCCAATTGAGCAGGAAAAACAATCCGATAAGGATCAATGGGCCGGCGATTAACAGATGGGCCGTCCAATGCTCCGATGGATTAAAAAGGGAATAAGAAAGTCCAAGCAGCGGATAAATAATCCCACCAACCAATTCCCATTTCCAGCTAACCAGAAGCAGGACGATCAAAAGTATGGATGGAATGTTATGGACAAGCATTCCCAGTGCAACCTGCAAGGGATCATCCGACATGCCAATCACATCCAACGAGAACAGCGCGAGAAAGAGGATCATACATATTCCCAGGATTCTGGGAGTCCAGTATAAAAAATTTTTTTTCTTTTCCATAGTGCCTCCCTTCCCCTGCCGGGTGGCAGTGGGAAATATCCGTGTCTATCCTTTGATAACCGCCAGCGGGCTGAGCTGTGTGATGATCTTCACCAGGTCTTGCTGCTGAGCCATTACATCGTCTATATCCTTGTACGCGCCGGGGGCTTCATTCAACTCACGTTTTGTGCGCAAACCGTGGATGATCCCCTTCATTTTTTGCTGTTCCTGCCGCAGATCCAACCGGCGGGTGGCTTCATTCCGTCCCATACGCCGACCCGCGCCGTGGGATGACGATTGAAAACTCTCGTCATTGCCCAGTCCCTCTGTGATATAGCTGTGCGCGCCCATAGAGCCGGGGATGATGCCCGCCTGCCCTTTGCGCGCGGATGTCGCGCCTTTACGATGTACCAGCACTTCGCGTCCGAAATGCGACTCGACAGCCGCGTAGTTGTGATGGATGTTCACCTCAAATGTGCCAACCCCGCCTGTGACAGCGGTTATGGCCTGCATACCTCGCTCGACCATCAGCGCGCGGTTGGCACGCGCGAAATCCAGACAGTAATTCATGGCTGTTAGATATTCACGTCCCTGCGGTGAATCAGCCGTCAGATAGGAAAGGTCTGGATCGGACAGGTTGATCTTCCCCCTGGCGCATGACGCTTTTGCCAAACGATGGTATTCACTGGCCACTTTTAGACCGAAATTTCGACTGCCGGAGTGGATCATCAACCAGACAAAACCATCATCACCCCGTTGGATCTCGATAAAATGGTTGCCGCCGCCCAGTGTGCCAAGCTGGTGACGCGCGGAATTCAGCTCATCCTGAATAATGGAAATATCCGGCGCGCGGTCAAAGCCGCCCCAGGTTTGTGGATCATGATGGTGTTTGAACCCGACCGGTACTTCAGCACGGATAATCGCCAGGATATCCTGCAGTTCTTCGGTGTGGACGTTTCTCAAATTGGTACGTACAGCGGCCATACCACACCCGATGTCCACCCCCACCGCGTTGGGAATGACCATGTCTTCTGTCGCCAGCACACCCCCAATGGGCATTCCATATCCGGTGTGGGCATCCGGCATCACGGCAATCCAACGAAACGCAAACGGCAGGTTCGCCAGATTGCGAGCCTGCTGCAGGGCAGCCGCGTCAATGTCAGCTGCCCAGATCTTGATGGGGATACGTTCAGAGGTGATGGTCTGCATATTTATCAGGATAGCACTATATACGTATAACCGGTCATCCTGTTGCTGACCCTGGATCCCTGCGAAGCGGTCATTAGAAGTCAGGCGGTGGTAAGGAGAAATAGTAAGAGGAAAAACCGCCTGACTTCCAACCGTTCCATCCCCCCTACACCCTCAGCCATTGGGTGGTATTCATTATGTAAGTATGAAAAGTTCGCGATACTTGAGCAGGACGTTTTATCTGGTTAGTCTTCCTGTTTTGGTAACACAGTATGGACCATGAATATAGATAGTTATTTTTCTTCCTCAGATTTACGCTTCTTGATGATCGTCGGAAGAACAACCCACATCCCAAAAAACACTACGAAAGCAACCAGCGCCATAACCATTTCTTCTGTCATCTTGTATCTCCCTTTTTTTGATTTCTTAATTCTGCTGCCGGTCTTACTCCGGCAGCAGAATTGTCAAAAACTCTTCGATGTTTCTAACTTTCCACCGGTAGAGCATCCGCAGGATAGGCTTCCAAACCATGCTCGGGTACATCCAATCCGCTGATCTCTTCTTCCTTCGAAGCGCGCAGTCCCATGGTGGCTTTCAGAAGTCCGAACACCACAAAACCCATACCAAGAGCCCAGGCAAGCACTACAGCCGCCGTGATCAACTGGGCAATGATCTGCCCGGTCTCACCGACGATCAAACCACTCACACCACCGTACGTACCATCGGCGAAGATACCGACCGCGATGAGTCCCCACAAACCGCCGAAACCATGCACAGAGACTGCGCCAACCACATCATCCACTTTCAGCGTATTTTCAACAAAACCCAGCGCCCAGATCATCACAAGCGCGGCAATTACACCAATGATGACTGCCGAGAGTGAGGATACATACGCACACGGCGCGGTGACCCCCACCAATCCGGCCAAACCGCCATTGCACGCTATTGTCAGGTCAATCTTGCCTGTTTTCATCAGGCTAAAGTACACGCCGACCACAGCGCCAGCCGCTCCTGCCAGAAAAGTGTTGACCGCGATCACCGAAATACGCAGGTCAGTCGCCGCTAGGGTTGAACCCGGGTTGAAACCGAACCAGCCAAAGAACAAAATGAAAGTTCCAAGGGCAACCAGCGACATATTATGCCCGGGTATGAAACGCCCCTTACCGTCTTTCCCGAATTTTCCCAGACGGGGTCCAACCAGAATAGCGCCTGCCAGCCCGACAAAACCGCCCACCGCGTGCACCACACCGGACCCGGCAAAATCACGCGCGCCCACTCCGAAAGGCAGGGTGGAAAGCCAGCCGCCGCCCCACACCCAGTGCCCGAAGATGGGATACACAATGGCGGAGATCAGGAAGCTATAGGCCAGATAGGCTGTGGTTTTCGTCCGTTCAGCAACAGCACCGGATACAATGGTGGCCGCCGTGGCCGCGAAGACCATCTGGAAGAACCACAACTCCATCGTTGTCACATCGTAGGCGTCACCTGAAAGCATGAAACCGGAGAAGCCGATAAACGGATTCCCCATCTCAAGGCCGGACGATAGCGCGGAACCTCCAAACATGAAGGCAAAACCGAACGCCCAGAATGCCAGTCCGCCGATCAGGCCGTCCATCAGGTTCTTCGTGAGCACTGCCACAGTATTCTTCGCGCGCGAAAGACCTGCCTCAACCATGGCGAATCCAGCCTGCATAAAGAAGACCAGGAAGCCCGCGATCAACGTCCACGAGAAGTTGACGGCGGCTGTTGGATTCGCTTCCGCTGTGGCAGCCCCTGATGGATCCGGCCCGGCGGCAAACACAGGTATTGCTGTGACCAGCAGCAATACAAAAGCCATAATGATCGATGAATATTTAATTCCACGCATAGCTTATCTCCTCCAAAAATCCTTTAGGTGAGATTATATGGAGAGTAAGCAGGCAAAACCAGTACCCGATCGGGTACAATCTGCCAGGCAAACGGGTACCATTTTTTCAAATCCTTACCCATTTACCAAAGTTTTTACGGATGCCATGACCCGTTCGGGGCGTGAGCAATCATCCCCATCCGGGAAGGGGTAAAAGAGACCATCCGATACGGGCATGGGATCAGATGATCAGCTGTCTTTATCGCCGAAATTCATTGTCTGATAGCGGGACACGAATTCATCCACTGTCATCGGGATGAATGACTCGTGCAAACGGTGCGACTTCCCGCAGATCGGGCAGGGAACTGAATCCACATCATTTGGAGCCACCAACAGCATACTGATTCCGGTTGTGCACTGGAGAAATCCAAAACTGTGCATTGTTCCGTTGGCGAAGATCGGGGCAGAGGTCGCGTACAGGTCTTGCAAAGTGCAGACAGGCTGGTTCTTTTCGTCCATCGTGCTCCTCCCTTTCAAAATATTCCATTGGGGCCATTCACAATAATTGTACAGTCGGTTTGATCTGAAATACAAATAAAATCCACGCAAAAATACCGGCTTGCCAACGCCGGCTAGACCGGTCACCCGATCGATGTCGTTTGAAATATATCGTTTATTTACGTGATTCGATGAGTTTTACCAGTGCCTCAAGCGTGTCAAAGGTATCGGCATTTAACTCTGAATCATCGATACGCACACCAAACTCGTCTTCCACAATGATCGCCAGGTCAACCAGGCTGAATGAATCGATCAAACCGCTGCTGATGAGAGGTTCGTCCATTTTGATCTCCCGGCCGGGTTGTTTTAAAATCTGATCGGCAATTTTGGTGGACAGTAAGTTTGTGATGGAATCGCTCATGGTACTTCTCCTATAGGATGCTGGTTTAGGGTAAAGGCGGCACCCAGGCAATATGGGTGGTATAGATAAAATCAGATGAAAGGAAACCAGCCTGCCCGGTCAGGTCACGCAGATTTCCTGTGCGGGCGTCCATGACCCGCATAAGGATAGTGTAACCGGAATCTGTCTGCTGGGTTCCCGTGAGTAGCAGACTGCCGCTGTCGGCAGACCAAACCGCGCGTGGATTAACTCCCGCGGCGGCCGGCAGTATCTTTGTACCCAAATCAGCCGTGGAAATAATCAGGTTGCGAACATCCAGCCACTGGCCGGAATAATCGCTGCGGTCAAGGGTCAGTAGAGACAGACGAGTCCCGTCGGGAGACCAGGAAAAATCAAGCAACTGGCTGCCTATATTTTCCTGCGGCCACTGCCTGGCAAGGTCAAGTGATGTCAGGGTAACCAGGCTTTGCTCTTTTGAAGAAAGGGGTTGGAAGGCCAGCCACTGATTATCCGGTGAAAAAGCTGCCCCGATAGTCTCAGGCAGGAACTCTGCCGATGAACCATCAGAACCGGAGAGCATCACTCCGTGTGGTGAGCAGGTCTCTGTTGACACGCAAGTTCCATTTAACCAGAATATGTTCCCGGCATCGCGTGGAGGGTAGACTTCCATCGGATGGGACCCGGCGGGAGACAGGCGCTTCCATGACCCGCTGCCATCCAACGGGTAGGAAACCAGAAATGTTTCGTTTTCCTGTTCCGCGATGAATACCGCCGATGAGCCGCCGGGCATAAAAGCAGCGGAATGAATACCGCCCGTAGAAAACCGGTTTGTCAGCAAGACCGGCGGTGTTCCGTCAAGGGAGGCCGCGTACAGATCCGTCCCCCGGCTGATAAGAATCTGCCGGGAACCGGGAAGTACAGCCTGTAGAGTCGTCCCTTCACCGGCGACAGCCACCTTTTCACCGGTGGATGGATCCATCAGAAAAATGCCTTCCATGACAGCCGTGCCGCCCTCTCGCCGGGCGGTTGAAAAAAGAACGAAACCAGAGGGGCTGGAGGTAAAGCGAGCATCTGCGGGCGTAATTTGAGCCGGTTCTGCCGAAACAGGAGCGGCCGGAAGCAACAGGTCTATATCAATCGATGCAGGCATGGAAGTTGGTGTTAGGGTTGGCAGCATCTCGACCGGCCGTACCCCACGCCACACTCCATCCAACGACTGGAGCGCGGTAAAACTGCGCTCAGGCCAGGCATGTTCCTGGCTGATGTGAAAGCCATCCGCACGGTCCGGGTCGAGGCCGTGGTTGGGCAGGGATTGCGCGGCCAGCCACCAGTTCCACAATGGTAGATCGTACTCATACGCCAGCCGGGCGGTAGCCAGGTTGATGCTGTGGTCGCCTTCCACATTATCCGCTTTGGTGGAGAGAATGGGTAGGATTCCACGCCCGATGGCAAACTCAATGATCTGACGCATATTCTTTTCATAGACTGCCGGGCTGCGGCCATCCCACCAGACTTCGAGGCTGATGATCATGATCGAGGGGTTGTGAACACGAACCTCGCATTCCAGCGGGGTTTCGCCCGGTTCACATACATCAGGGTCTGACATCAAAGGTGTAAGCACAGACGCGGCGTTGTACCCCCCCTGTACGGCTTCTCCGTCCCGGTCAAACGATCCGCCGAACTGCCGGATTGTCTCTTCGAGGTCGGTATTGTTTTCACGCAATGAATACCCGGGTTTGTCATAGATCCCCACGAGCACATTCTTGATCGCCTGGCAGTCACCCACTTTGGAAAAACGTGTCGGGTCTGTCCCTAGAGCCAGACCAGCTTCATAGATCTGCCGGGCGCGTGCGGAGACGACCGGAATGACCGGCCAGTCCCGCCAGTCTTCCGGTGCCGGACGGCCTTCCGCCGGGGGAATGATCGTGGGGGTGGAACCCGGATTATTTGGCATGGTTTCCGGTGAAACCGATTCAGCGGTTAGAACGCCGGGTTGCGCGGCAGACTCGATATCGGTTGGCCGGGCGGTCAACATTTGTGAGGCAGCCGTCGAAACGGCCGCCGGGTCGGGCGGGGCTGCCTGAACCACAACCGGTTTTGGTGCGCAGGCAGACAGGACGAATACAAAGGTCAATCCCAAACCGGTAAAAAAATGACTGTTCGCTATTCCACGGGTACGCATAGTTCAGCGATCCATTAATCTTGTTGAAAATCCGAAGCCGAAAGCATCATGCCTTCGCCCTGGGTCAGCCATTGCACCCGCGCCTGCGGTGCCTGCTGCAGGCAGTTCTTCTGGAATTGCCAGGGATCACCCATGTGCTCCACAAATGTCCAGAAATGGGTCGGGATGGCGAGGCGAGCGCCGGTCAGGGAGACAAGCCTGGCCGCGGTGTCGGCATCCAGGTTGCCATAGGCTCCGTTAATGCACGGAAGTATGACCTGTGGTTTCAGGTCCACCACCGGCAGCATCTCCTCCGGACGCAGGGCGGTATCGCCGGTGTGGTAGATGCGCAGCCCGGCGAATTCGATCACCAGTCCCACCGTGTCCGGCGCCAGATCGCCATGATCGGCAAAAACAGCGATGACCGAGAATTCACCCATCCGCGCCTGCCTGCCGGGGTACAGTTCCAGCCAGCGGTCTTCCGGCAGACCCATGGACCGATAATACGCCGTACACTCACGCGGACCAGCAAACCGTACCCGCGGATTACGGCTTATTTCCGGAATGCTGTCTACGTCCAGGTGGTCGTCATGCTCATGTG
>JAAYYW010000278.1 GCA_012515195.1 Leptolinea sp. | reverse complement strand
CGAGCCGCGTAGCCGGTAAAAGCAGCAGACATTTCCTCTGAGACTCCAGACGCCTCGTACTCATCCAACCGGCTGTCAAGTTTGACCTGCAATTTTTCACGCTTTTGTTTTAAGCGAAGTAGAAGACGGCGAATTCCAGGCCGGTGCAATGGATCATCTAATTCACCCAAAATACCATTCACAGATTCGATCTGAACATCCGCGTCTCTTGCAGCACCAAGAGCCCGGGTAAGATTTCGGACTTCACTTATCCATAAAGTTCTGCGCTTAGCCGGAAGACAATCCTGGAATACATCCAGAATCGCGCGCATCCGCCGGCTGGCAACACGCATTCGGTGAACAGCCTCAATATCTTTCGGTTTTCTCACCTGATTTAATTCCGCGGACAAAACATCCAACTGTTTTAAAACCAGACTGGCAGCGTAAATGCGGATGCTTTCTTCCGGTTTTTGCTTCACCAGCTTCTCCTCACTCAGCCGCCAGCTGAAAAAAATTGCGAAAAAGGGCTACTTAATCAGGTAATCTTTCAAATAGTTTCTTAATCTGTGCTTTCAGGTCAGCAGAGACAGCCTGTATTGGTCTCGTCGCGTCAATGGTGACGAATCCATATTCGTCAGTCATTCTGTCAAATTCCTCGAGCAACCTACCCTGGTAGGAAATAAAACTGTCGTAGATGTTGTCGGCGCAGCGGATATCCATTCCGGACTCCCAGTAATCAAAGCCCCGGCCGTGAACCAAGCGAGCGACCAGCGAATCAATATCTGCCCGTAAATAGATAACCAGGTCGGGCTTTAAAGCAAAACCATAGAGCGACCGTTCTCGTACCGGATCCGCTCCACGGACAATATCACGCGCCATAACCGAGAAGAAATACCGGTCTGATAGCACTATAAACCCGGCTTTCAATGCCGGAATGATCTGATTCTCCAGGCGGTCAGCAAAGTCAGTCGCATAGAAAAGGCTCATCGTTAATGGACTTAGCGTATGCCCTGTCTTGGCTGATTCCAAACCAGCCTGAGTCAATGGTGACCGATGCAATCCTGTATCACTGACAGCATAACCTTCGTCTTCCAGCCAACGCCGCAACAACTGAATCTGGGTTGAGCGACCAACACCGTCTGTTCCTTCAAGTACGATCAGTTTCCCTTCCAGTTCTTTAACGGGATTGTAGGGGAACCCTGCTCCATAAAATTCGGCTGTATGCATTGGAACCTCCCCTTAATTGGATACCGTAGTGGATTGGCGGCGTGTTCTCGGGGTCGGATTAGGCATTCCATGCCATCCACGTAAGACCCGAGTGACCAGTTGGCGGACAACTTTTTGTTCTTTTTGAACAGACTCTGCGCCATCAATTACAGTCATACCAAACTCATCGACCATATTCTCATATTCATCGATTACTCTTTGTTGAAATAAGCGAAAACTGGTTACCTTGTTGTCTGAAAGTCCCAGGTCCATTCCAGCTTCGTAGTATTTGATCTTGGCCCGGCTTGATAGTATTCGGTCAACCGCCACGTCCAGAGGCACCCGGAAATATAATGTCAGGTCTGGCATGGGAGCAAATGAATACAGACTGCGTACCCATTGCGGATCTACACCTCGGGCGACATCGCGGGCAAACGCGGTAAATGCATAGCGGTCTGCCAGAACGATTCCCCCGGCTTTCAATAGGGGAAAGATATATCGTTCCCAGCGATCCGCAAAATCTGTGGCCGTCATAAGACTGAAGGTTGTTGGCGTAAACATTTTCTTCTGTTTAGCCATCCGAGAAGTGGATTTAACTAGATCTGAACTGTTCCATTCACTGAAATAGACAGAATGCCCTTTGGACAACAGCCATTTATGTAATAGATCAATTTGTGTAGATTTACCACTGCCGTCAATACCTTCAACAACGATCAGTTTCCCTTTGTAATTCCCGGTAGATAGCATCATTCTCCTGCCTTTGTAGTGGTTAGAAGATATATCTCATTATATAGCAAAGAGAATTACTCGTTTTCCTCGTCGTCTGCCGTATCCATTTCCATTAATTCGCCAGTGGTAATAAAAACGGTTCGTTCACAGATATTAGTCACACGATCTGCCAGGCGTTCCAGGTTGTGAGCCACCCACAAAAGCAGATTGGTTGACTCGATCAACCCGGGGTCGGTGATCATTTGTTTGACCAAACCCCGGTACATTTCATTGTAAATCGCATCAACAGCATCATCTTCAACCGGGATCTTGCTGGCTGTTTTGGCATCTTCTTCAACAAACGCACTAAGAGCGCGATGCAGCATACCCACACCCAGCTCCCCCATTTTCTCGATTTCACGCATCGGGATGGGAATTTCAACATCACCCAACCGCATGGTTACCTTGGCAATACCTTTGGCATAATCACCCATGCGTTCCAATTCTGTGATGATCTCAAGAATGGCCGCCAGGGTGCGAAGATCGCGCGCCATAGGCTGTTGAGTGGCAATGGTAATGATGATGGCATTTTCGATCGCAAATCGTTTCTCGTTAATCGTTGCATCATCGTCATAAACATCCCGTGCTGCTTTTACATCACGATTTTTCAAAGTGGAAATCGCATTTAAGGTCGCTTGTTCAACCATGCTGCCAAGAATCAGAACTTCATCCAGCAGTTGTTTTATCTGATGGGTCAATAATTCACGCGTCATAGGTTCACCTGGCTCTCCGTCACCCGAACTTTTACCCGTACCGCCCGGTGATGTAATCTTCCGTCCGTTTATCTCTCGGATTCGTGAAGATGTGACTGGTTTCACCGTATTCTACCATGACCCCGGCACGGTCTGGATCCATGGTAAAGAAGGCTGTGTAATCAGAAGCGCGGGCAGCCTGTTGCATATTATGTGTAACAATGATAATTGTATAATCGTGCGACAATTCCCGCATAAGATCTTCGATTTTCAATGTAGCTATCGGATCAAGCGCGGAACAAGGCTCATCCATCAAGATGATATCGGGTTTAACTGCCAGCGCGCGGGCAATACACAAACGCTGTTGCTGACCGCCAGAAAGCGACAGCCCGGACTTTTTCAAGTGGTCTTTTACCTCATCCCATAGGGCTGCCTGGCGCAGAGCCTCTTCGACTGGCCCACTAAGATCACCCTTCATCCCATTGATCTTCAGTCCCCACGCCACATTATCAAAGATCGATTTCGGGAACGGATTGGGTTTCTGGAATACCATCCCAATCTTTTGACGTACCTGTACCGGATCCACATCGTCACCGTAAATGTTATACCCATGAAAAGTGATCCCGCCAGTCGCATGGCAGATGGGAATAAAATCATTCATTCGGTTGAACGAACGCAGTACAGTACTCTTCCCGCAACCGGAAGGGCCAATAATGGCCGTGATTTTGTTGGGAAGAATTTTCATATCCACATCTTTGACAGCCCGGAAGGTTCCGTAATAGATACTGAGATCGTCCGTTTCAATAATGGGGAGTGTTTTATTTTCCTGGTTATCCGTCATGATATTCGCCTGGTAAACCGGTTGCGCATCAAGATGGCAAACGCGTTTAGTGAAAGAAGTAGGATTAATAATACCAGAATGGCCGCAGCTGCGATATTTCGAAATTCGTCTTGTGGCCGGGTCGTCCAGTTGTAAATCTGGATGGGGAGCGCAGTAAAGCGAGAAAACACTCCGCTTGGGTCACGGTTAATAAAGGATGATGCGCCAACCAAGATCAATGGAGCCGTCTCCCCTATTGCGCGGGAGATGGCCAAAATCGTTCCGGTTAGAATGCCGGGCAACGCGGATGGCAGCACGTGATGCCAAATCGTCTGCCATTTTGTTGCACCCAATCCATAACTGGCTTCCCTCAATGAGCGGGGAACAGCGCGGATAGCTTCCTGGGCATTGATGATCAGGATGGGAAGGATCAACAGCGCCATGGTCAACCCGGCTGATAGGATCGTCCGTCCGCCAGTATCTTCTGAACCAAGGAATGCGCCACTGGTGAAGAAACCCATGCCTCGTACAAATATTGCAAGACCGAGGATACCATAAATAATGGATGGAACTCCGGCAAGATTATCAATATTCGTCTGGATAATTCGATTGATCCTATTGGTGCCGGCATACTCTTCTAAATAAATGGCTGCTCCAACACCCACCGGGAAAGCAATCGAAATCGTGATCAATATGATCCACAATGAACCTAGAATGGCTGTCCGAACGCCAGCCAATTCCGGCGTACTCGACATACTGCGTCGTATGAATTCCGGATTCAACCATGCCCGAAATTGGATGTAGGCTGAAGGGTTTTTCTCCGCCGCATGTGTAAAGATCTGATCTCGCTTCAGAATGGACTCATCCAGATGGTAACTGTCAATAACAGTCGGTTTGATCACTTCAGCCATAACCAGGTCGACCAGATCGTCATGGCTTCTTGCTGTAAAGGGGAGTTCCCGGTCAATCGTTTTATATCGATTTTTGCTCAGATTACTTTTAAGAATTCCTATGAGCTCTTTGCTGTCAATTTCATTGATCGGGATTTCGGATAAAACTGAAGGATCAACCGTATTCTCAATCACCACAAGTCCAAATGCCTGGTTGGCAATACTCAATACCAGGATCGCAAGCAAGACGAGGGCAGATGCCGTTGATACATAAAAGAATGTTCTCCAAATTCGATTGTCGCGATGACGCCTTCGCAAGTTTTGGTCAACACGAAAACCTCCATCAGTCTGTTTTATCAATCGTACACCTCACGATAATGGGCAGATAACTTTCGGCTAAAAATATTCAATGCCAGTGTGACAAGGAAAAGAACCAGTCCAATGGCAAAAATGCTGTTGTAATCAGGTGTGTCATATCCAACATCACCGCCGCTAATTCGTGCGATGTAACCTGTCATTGTCTCTGCCGCTTTGAACGGGTTGAATGTAAAATTGGAGCCTGAGCCTGCTGCTATGGCAACAATCATGGTCTCACCAATTGCCCGGGAAATGGCAATGATGAATGCAGCGATTATTCCTGACAATGCGGCAGGGACAACGATCTGAACCGCCGTCTCCAACCGGGTGCTCCCCAATCCATACGCGGCTTCCCGTAATGACCTGGGAACCGCAGTCAACGCATCTTCACTCATCGAGCTGACTAGTGGAAGAATCATAATTCCCATTACCAGACCAGCCGATAAGGTGTTATAGATTTCCACATTTTCTGTCCCAAACACAGTACGCAAAACTGGCGTCATGAATGTCAACGCAAAATATCCATAGACCACAGTCGGAACACCGGCCAGAATTTCCAATATAGGCTTCAAAATACTGCGAATTTTGCCAGAGGCATATTCACTAAGAAAGATAGCGGCGGATAGACCAACAGGTAAAGCGACGAGCATCGCCAAAAGCGTGGTGAGAAGTGTCGAAGTTGCCAGTGGGAGTATCCCGAATTCGCCAATAGAAGGTTGCCATCTGGTGTTCGTCAGGAATTCGAAAATATTCACCTCGGGGTTGGAGAAAAACAATAGCGATTCTTTTCCCAACTCAAAGACAATCCCAACTGTTGTCAATATTGAGACAAAGCCACAAAAGAAAAGAAAACCCTGAATAAAGACTTCATTCCAACGTTTCTTTTTCTTGAGAAAGGCTGGCGTTTCAGAATTTGTTGCAGCATGGTGATGAACGATCGTTTGGTTCATGGTTTGTTCTTGCATAAAAAACCCGATCAATCAGATTGGATTGGCCTGTGTTTTCACAGGCCAATCCGCCAGATGTAATTAATCTTGTGTCGATAAATCCAGGATAAACTACTTCAGAACATCCAGAAGTGCCTGTTTTGAAGCATTGAGAGCTTCGTCACTGGCCGGGAAGTAACCGACTTTTTCGATAACCTGATTTACATTGGTCAGATAGTAATTGATGAAACCTGCAACCTGGGGTTTAGATTTTAGAATGGCCGCATCAGAGTAGATAAAAAGCGGGCGGGAAAGAACATACTTGCCAGATTCCGCGTTTTCAAAGTTCGGTTCCACACCATCAATGGAGACGGCTTTCAGGTTGTCTTTCTGCTGCTGGTAGTAGGCAAAGCCGAAGTAACCAATGGCGTACTTGTCCCCTTCTACTCCCTGAACCAGCACATTATCATCTTCACTGGCCTGAACATTTTTAGCATTCAGGACAATTTTCTTGGCATCTTCCAACTTCTCTATCTTGTTTACTTTTTGAGTGATGGTTTCCACGAAGAAATCAAAGGTACCACTGTCAGTTCCAGGGATGAAGCGCTTGATGGGCTGGGCAGGCCAGGCTTTATTGACATCAGACCAATTTACAGCTTTATCACTGAATATCTTGTCCAATTCTGCTTTCGTGACATTGGTCAGGAAATCATTGCTTTTACTGACTACTATAGCAATGGCATCAGTACCCACACGGAATTCAATCGGGGTGCGGCCAGGAGTCAACTTACCACAATTCTCTACTTCAGCATCTTTAATGCCACGGCTGGCATTCGCGATATCTGTCTCACCAGTTTTGCAGAACCGCTCAAAACCGCCACCAGAACCTATGATGTCATTCTTAATTTCGCCCTCGAAACCATCCTGAACAAAGAGTTCCTGAATAGCTTCAGATAAAGGTCCAACAGTGGATGAACCGGCTGTGTAGATGTTGCCCTTAAGTTCAAATGGATCAACTTCCGGCAATTCCACTTCACCTGCGGCAGGCGCAGGTGTCGCCGCGGCCGCCGCAGCACTAACGGTTGTCGCGGGGACAAATCCGGCTAGCAACATTGAAGCGGCAATAATAACAGAAACCAATACCAACATTTTTGAACGCATTTCTTCTCTCCTATAGTTTTTTTCGTTGGTTTCATGGTATCAGGGCAAGTTTAAGAGAGAAGCAATACATTGTTAACAATTGACTAAATTTTGTTAAGTATCCGGTAAAACACCGGATGGTTTTTCCATCCGGTGTACTTAAATAAAAAAACTGATTCTTCCTATTGCCCGCGTTTCAGCCTGCGGGGAGGGAGAACGCGACGGTAGTACCTTCTCCCGGTTCACTTTTCGCCCATATCCGACCACCGTGAGATTCCACGAGGTGACGGGCAATGGATAATCCCAGTCCTGTTCCACTCCCTGACCGGGCTTTATCTACTTTATAAAAACGCTCAAATATCCTCGGAAGGGATTCTAAATCAATACCGACTCCCGTATCGCTGACAAAAATGACAACTCCACTGTCATCTTTTCGGGCACCACATATGATCTTCCCTCCGGGAGGAGTAAATTTTATGGCATTGTGAAGCAGGTTGACCAAAACCTGCACCATGCGGCTAAAATCAACAGAGACCTTTGGAAGATCAATACCAATGTTCTTCTCAATAGTCAAACCGGCACGCTGCGCTTGTAACACCATCCTGTCTACAGCTTTGTCTACCAGATCACCCGGTAAGACAGCCCGACGCTCCAATGGAACCCGGCCGGATTCGATGCGGGAAAGTTCTAATAACTCTTCTACCATTTGAGTGAGAGAGTCGATCTCAATATACATGCGCTCCAGAAAACGTTGAGCGGCTGGTGGATCTTCAATAGCCCCTTCCCGCAGTGTTTCTGTAAGAGCTTTCATAGAAGCCAATGGCGTTCGCAATTCATGGGAGACATTGCTTACAAATTCCCGTCGCAAAGATTCCAACCGGCGAATGCGTGTCAGATCCTGGAGCACTAAAAGGATGCTTCCAGGAAGGCTGGATGACATCGGTGAAGCCGCTGCCTGGACGAATATCTTTTCCAGACTGATCTCATAACTGGCAGTCTGAGCTTCTCCGCTTTCCCGGCATTGATGCCAGAGGTCAACCAATTGGTGATGACGTACTACCTCAACGAGTGATTTTCCTATCGATTCGGCGGCTGTTGTTTTAAACATCCTCTCTGCTGCCGGATTAATAAGATCTACCAAACCATCTTCCCCCGCGATCACAATACCATCAGCCATATTATTCAGAACCGCAGCCAGTTTGGTACGCTCAATAGTTAATGCATCAATCTGTGATTGGAGCTGCTGGCTCATGGAAGTAAAAGCATGATCCAATTGCAATAATTCATCCTTGTCACCCAGATCGGTCAATTGCGATTCGGACAGGTTTTTCATTTTGTTGATCGAATTAGACAACCGGCGAAACGGCAGTGTTGTCCAATTGGTAATTAGAAAGGTCAACAAAATAGCCAGCAATGTGGCAACTGCCGTTGCGACAAGAATCGCCCGATTAAGACTGCGTATACTTGTTTCAACCTCTGTTAAAGTAATGGATAGACGGGCAACGCCTGTTATCTTTTCTTCGATGTAAATTGGAACGGCCGTGTATAAAAATGATTTCCCTAAAGTACTTGATATGCGAGTGGCAGATGCATCTTCCCCCATTATTGCTGACTGGACCTCTGGACGTTTTAAATGGTTTTCCATTTCTTCCAGATCCGTTTGTGATTCGCCGACTACGGTGCCATCAGCCATTATTATGGTCGCCCGGGAATTAAGAAGACGCGCGTATTCCATGGCCAGGCGTTCCATCCCGGAAATTTCTCCACTTATCAGCAATTCCGAAGCATCCTTAGCCAGCTCTCGTGTCTCACCCATCAACCGGATCTTTAGGTTGTCTGTGTATGTATCACGCAAAGAATACGAAACAGCAAGGCTCAATCCTCCCATGACTGCCAGTATCAGAATAATATACGGGAATGCAAATCGGGTAATTAATGAGTACCGCATACAACCCTACCCTTCGAATCTGTACCCGGCTCCCCGCACAGTAACAATCCGGATTGGTATTGCAGGATCGATTTCGATTTTTTCGCGAAGCCAACGGATATGGACATCAACCGTTCGGCTGTCACCGATAAAATCCCATCCCCAAACCTTCTCCAGTATGGTTTCCCGTGTCAGAACCTTGCCCCGATGAATGGAGAGATAATTTAATAATTCGTATTCTTTTGGTTTAACAGCCAGCGGTTTACCATCAAGTAACATTTCCCGCCGAACCGGATTTATCTCCAGGTTGCCGAAGATCATCGTGCTACCAGTAAGAACCGAGTCCTGGGCCGACCTGGCTGCTGCGTCCTCATTGATGAGCCGGACTCTCCGCAACATAGCCTTTACCCTGGCCAGTAGTTCACGCATACTGAATGGCTTGGTCAGATAATCATCAGCCCCAACTTCAAGCCCAACAACCCTGTCGATCTCGTCATCCCGCGCGGTCAACATGAGAATCGGTGTGTTCATTTCCTGCCGCAATGTCCGGCAGACTTCAAAGCCATCCATTTCTGGCAGCATGATATCCAGTAGGATCAAGTCCGGTTTGATCTCACGCGCAGACTTCAGAGCCTGTCCACCCGTTGCAGCAGTATGAACAATATATCCCTGCTTTTTCAGATTATAGGCAAGTGTTTCCTGTAATGAGACCTCATCTTCAACCACCAGTATTACTTCGGGCATTTTCCCTCCTCAATTTATCCAGTAAAGCCAGAAACTGATCGGCGATCTGTTTTCGGGAATAATCTTTATTTATTAGAGCCAGTCCGTTTTTCCCCATAACCTCACATTTCTCCGGGTCATCAACAACCTGAAGAATAGTATCTGCCAGAGCGGACGGATTCCCGGGTTCAGCAAAAATCCCGGCTTTGGCATCTTCCACCAAACGCCGGATCACGCCATCAATACACAGGATCACCGGTCTCCCCGCAGCCATGGCATCAAATACTTTATTCGGGTATGTTGTTTTATACCAGCCCAAAGGCTTGAGAATTGCCAGGCAAACTGT
>JAAYYW010000277.1 GCA_012515195.1 Leptolinea sp. | reverse complement strand
ATGTAGTCATATTCTGGTTTAGGCTCCTCTTGAATGACCGAGTCCGCCCATTCAATGATTTCCTCAGAATTAGTGATGCCTAGTCTCAATCCAGCGAAATAAACGGCTGCCTGTTGGTTTCGACTCATTTTTTCTCAGAACGCTGAGCGCACACGCGAGGCGGAGCCGAGTTGAGTGGCGCGGCTGGTTAGGAGGTTTTTCTATGAGAAAGGAATGATATGGCTAGTGTGTGTGAGTGTATCGGGGTGATCCAAAACGCTGTTTCATGTTTGATGAGGTTTAGACAGAGCAGAGTGGAGGCGCTGGAGGGATTCCTTGAGGAGCTTTCGGATTGGTTTGTCATCGAGCGAGGCTCCGCATGCGGGGCAGGTGAAGTGGTGTTTTTCAAACCAAATGAGGTTTTCAGTGAAGTGCTTTCCGCAAGCAGTGCATACTGTGGAGGCGCTTATGTCGCGCATGACACGGTGTGCATCGGAGACGACTTTTCTTTCCGGGCTATTGTCGGGCATGATGGGGTGATGTTTTTACCTAACGTCAAGAGGAGGGATTTCGGGAAGCGGAGCTTCTCGAAATTCCTTCGCTCGCCTTGTTGGGACTTCGTTTTTCTTCGTTTTTGATAAAGTTACATTTGGAAGAGTACTTCTTGAAACCATCTGTGCTTAATGACAAAAACCTTGGCTCATCTTTTGATTCGAACCATGCGATTGGAGCTTGGATGTATATTTCATTGTTTTCTTTTGGTTTGGAGTATTGAAATGCTTCCTGATCAAACAAACTGGAATAAAAAAGGTGTTCTTTCGTTAAGAATTCTTTTTCGACCAATTCGTTGAGCGAATCCGGGTATTGATCATTGTTTTCTTTTTTATACGCTTCGATTGATTGGTGGATAAAATCCAATTTTCTATGATTATTATCCTCAATAAAGCCACGAGGAAAGCCACTGAAAGCAATGAACCATATCAGCCCTAGGATGCATACCGAGCTCAAGGATACTAGGATATAGAAAATTGCTTTTTTCATCTTTATTTACCCAACGCTGAGCGTAGCCGCGTAGCCACGCAGTGGCGGAGTTGGCTGACGCGATTTGTTCAGTTTCATTTGTCGGATTAATCGCAAAAATTGTGGCATGCCTGATGGGTAACAGCTCCAACAAGATTACCCGTCTTTTTTGATACACCTACCGCAAATAGGATTACCCACTCACTGAACGCAAACTCACCATGATTCTCGGGTTCTTCATGTAGAAGGACATAGTAGAGGTGGCCATCCCAAACATATTTTCTCAACTCTTGATGCCAGTAAAAGGAATCATCGGGCGAATACTCTGGATCTATCTCTCCTTCTCTGTGCTGAAGGTCCTCCATGCGGCAAAAAATGGACTGTTCTTCGGAGTCCGTGTGTATTTCGTCGTTGTCGGTATCGGGATGGTATCCTGGATATGGGATTGATTGAGCGTCGAGGTTCGCAATGTGAGAACTCTTAAAATCCCTAGCCCTAAGTGCCTTGAGTACTTCTGACGCGAGGGGTAGTTCAGTGAATTTCCTCTCAGTGCTTACAATGATCGGGTGCAGGTCACAGTCACAAGCCCCATACCAGCATCGAGTCCGGGGCAATCCCCTTAGAAAAACAACGTCAGCTTGGCTTTCGGCTGTTGGTGGATTCGTATCAAAATGAGCGATGCCACTGGAGATGGTTATTCCTTCATTTAGAGGTGAGTTATCGATTTCAATCGGAAAGACCTGCATGATTTGTTCCTTTTCATTTTTCTCATCTTTTTCTGGCGAGCAAGCGCAAAGAAATATGGTAATGATTACAGAAATATTTAAAGCTGGTTTCACTTTCGATTACTGAACGTCAAAGGGTGGGATTGCTAGGCGCGGAGCGTCTCGCAATTCCACACACCTGCCTTGTTAGACTTTTGTTGTTTAATCTCATCAAATAGGTCTTGGGTTCTGATCTGATGACTTCAAAATCAAATTTTTCATACAGTTTCAAAGCTACTTTGTTTCTGGGGTGAACAGATAACTCAACTGCTGCGCACAGGTTCTGGGCTTTCTTTATTATTCTTTCTAATAAATATGATCCCAAGCCTTTGCCTTGAAAATCAGAATCAAGTGCAATGTTGTGCAGGTAGATGTGATCACTTTCTGTGCTAAATTGCAGATAGCCGATCACTAGATCTTTGTGCTTCACAACTTCGAAATCATCTCTCTTCCATTCCCTACTAAAATTTTCTTTTTGCCACTGTTCATCCCATCCCCAGCGGTCCTCAATTTCGTCATGGAACAATTCGCAGTGAAGCTCAAATACTCTTTGCTTATGTTCTTCAGAGGCTTCGAGGACTGTGATTGGAGAATTCATTTATTTTTGTCTAACGAAAGCATATGCACCCCCCAGCGGTTAAGGGCAAGGCAAAACGGGTTAGCCGTTGGGTGTGCATCATGCTCCTTGTTAGGCCCGACCGGATGTTGCAACCGGACCGGATGGGACACCCGATT
>JAAYYW010000276.1 GCA_012515195.1 Leptolinea sp. | reverse complement strand
GGCTCATCAAGCACATACAGAGTCTTTCCTGTACCCCGGCGGGATAACTCCTTGGCCAGTTTGACCCTTTGGGCTTCACCACCTGACAATGTGGTTGCCGGTTGTCCGATCTTGACATAACCCAGGCCAACGTCATTCAGGGTCTTTAATTTATTCTGGATACCGGGAAAAGCAGAGAAAAACTCGTTTCCTTCTTCTACTGTGGTATCCAGCACATCCGCTATGGACTTCCCTTTAAATTTTACCTGGAGGGTTTCCCGGTTGAAACGAGCGCCATGGCACACATCGCAGGGTACGTAAACGTCAGGCAGGAATTGCATTTCAATTCGCAGTTGCCCCTGTCCCTGGCAAGCCTCACATCGACCGCCATGCACATTGAAAGAGAAACGCCCGCCCTTATAGCCGCGGATTTTGCTTTCGGGTAATTCGGCAAACAATTGCCGGATCTCATCGAACAGACCGGTGTAAGTTCCAGGATTTGACCGCGGGGTTCTCCCAATGGGAGACTGGTCAATATTGATGACCTTGTCTATGTGTTCCAATCCTTCCAACCGGTCAAATTCTCCCGGCTGGGTATGCGACCGGTACAACTCTTTCGACAGTTGCGCATACAGGATATCCACCATCAATGTGCTCTTCCCGGAGCCGGAAACCCCCGTGATGCAGGTTAACACTCCCAGGGGGATGTGCACATCGATATTTTTTAGATTGTTGGCTTTCGCGCCGTATATAACCAGTTCCTTGCCGTTCCCCTTGCGGCGATTTTTGGGCACAGGAACACATTTCCGCCCGCTCATATACGCGCCGGTAATGGATTTCTTATCTTCCAGAATATGTTCCACATTTCCCTGCGAGATCACCTTGCCGCCGTGTTCTCCCGCCCCAGGGCCAAGGTCAATGATCCAATCAGCCGATCGGATGGTTTCTTCGTCATGCTCCACCACCAGAACGGTGTTTCCCAGGTTTACCAACCCCCTGAGGGTGGACAACAGACGGTCGTTGTCTCTCGGATGCAACCCGATGGAGGGTTCGTCCAGCACGTAAAGTACCCCCATCAACCGAGAGCCGATCTGCGTTGCTAAACGAATGCGCTGAGCTTCCCCACCCGAAAGGCTGCCAGCGGGTCTGCGCAACGTTAGATAATCCAGTCCTACATCAACCAAAAAACCGAGCCGTTCTTTGATTTCTTTTAGCACCCGCTCCGCTATCGCCTGTTGGCGCTGGTTCAAACATGTTTTATCTCCCATCAAGAGGGATATCCAGTTTAACGTGTTAATGACCGGCCAATTCGTGACTTCGACAATATTCCTGTCGTCTACGGTTACGGCCAGTGCTTCCGGCCGCAGCCGGGTCCCTTTGCAGCTCGGGCAGGGTCTGTCGCTCATATATTCGCTGATCCGGCTGCGTATGAACTCAGACGAGGTTTCACGAAACCGCCGTTCCAGGTTGGGTATCACGCCTTCAAATGAGGTTTCAAACGTTGTCTGGCGGTCGTTATTGCGTCCCACCATGTTCATCACGATCTCTTGCTTGCCGGTTCCGTACAGAATTAGTTGTAATTTTTCATCAGGGATCTGCGATACCGGAATATCCAGATCGATCTCGTAATGCTTCGCCACAGCTTCCAACATTTGCCAGTAATATCCGCCCTGTTCGCGGCTGTTGCTCCATTCCATCGCCACGACCGCGCCGTCCACAAACGACCTGTCACGGTCGGGAATGAGCAGGTCCGGGTCAATCTCCAACCGGTTCCCCAAACCTTCACAATCCGGGCAGGCGCCATGCGGTGTGTTGAACGAGAATGTCCGCGGTTCGATCTCAGGCAGGCTGACGCCGTGTTCCGGGCAGGCCAGATGCTCGCTGAATAGCAGGTCAACCGGAGTATCCTGGCTGACATCCTGTATGGTCAGATACCCTTCGCCAATTTTCAAAGCGGTTTCGATCGAATCTGTCAAACGGGTCAGCACTGATTTCGCTTCCGTTTCATCACTGGAGCGGCTGATCACCAACCGGTCAACGACCGCTTCAATAGTATGCAGCTTGAACCGGTCAAGGGTGATCTCATCTTCCAGGTTATATACCTGCCCGTCCACCCGCGCCCGGACAAAACCCATTTTTCGAATGTCCTCAAAAATGTTCTGGTATGTACCCTTCCGTCCCCTGATCAACGGTGCCAGCACCAGAATCCGAGTATCTTCCGGCAGAGATTGAACCGAATCCACGATTTCCTGCGCGGACTGCCGTTGAACTTCACGTCCGCAAATTGGACAATGCGGAATTCCCACACGTGCGAATAGCAGACGTAAATAATCGTAGACCTCGGTAACCGTGCCAACCGTCGAACGCGGGTTGTGAGAGGTCGCCTTCTGATCAATGGAAACTGCCGGCGATAATCCTTCTATTGAATCGACATCCGGCTTGTCCATTTGTCCAAGGAATTGGCGCGCGTACGCGGACAGAGATTCCACGTAACGGCGCTGTCCTTCGGCAAAAATCGTATCAAAAGCAAGGGATGACTTTCCTGACCCTGAAAGGCCCGTGATCACGACAAGTTTGTCCCTAGGAATATCGACAGAAATATTTTTTAGATTATGTTCTCTGGCACCGATTACACGAATTACATCTTGAGACATGTGTTCTCCTAAACGCTCCTAATTGATTGAGCAACCTTGAATTATACCCACAGGTTGCCAGAAAAGCACGGGTATAAATCATTTGTTCTGGAAAGTATTTCCTAAAATCTCACGGAGACTTTACTGTATAATCAGTACATCTTCCCCCTAGAGAGCAAAAAAATGGACAATCAGCATAAGAAGATCATCAATGCCTGGACAATGTACGACTGGGCCAACTCTGCTTTTGCCACAACGATCATGGGCGCCGTCCTTCCAGTTTATTACGCGACAGTGGCAGCCGCCGACCTGCCCGGCAACTCCGCTACTGTCTACTGGGCCTATACCACATCCATCTCGCTGCTGTTGGCCGCCATAATCAGCCCCATTCTTGGCGCTCTGGCTGATTTCAGCGGTTCAAAAAAGCGCCTGCTTGCCTTATTTGCCTTTTTCGGCATTTTAGGAACCGCTCTGCTGTATTTTGTCAAAACCGGTGATTGGTTGATGGCGTCAATCTTTTTCATTGTAGGAGAAATTGGCTTTGCCGGATCGCTGGTTTTCTACGATTCCCTGCTGCCCCACATCACCTCCGGTGAAGAAATGGACCAGGTATCCTCAAAAGGGTACGCCATGGGCTACCTGGGCGGGGGGATTCTTCTAGCGGTCAACCTGGCGATGATCATGCTCGCGCCAAAAGAGCTTACGGGTTTGATGACCAGGCTTAGTTTCCTCTCTGTTGCCGTCTGGTGGTTTGTTTTTTCCATTCCTTTGATGAAACACGTTCCGGAACCAGGCCGCCGGATTTTTTCCGGTGAAGAGAAATTCAATCCGCTTGAGGCGAGTTTCAAACGCCTTGCTCGAACTTTTAAAGAGATCACCACGTACAAGCAGTTGTTCATTTTTCTGGTCGCCTTCTGGTTCTACAATGACGGCATCGGGACCATCATTAAGATGGCTACCATCTATGGTGCTGAAATAGGGATCGGTCAAACCACTCTTATTGGAACACTGCTTATGGTCCAATTTGTTGCCATACCTTTCGCCTTCCTTTTCGGTTGGCTGGCGAAGAAGATAGGAACAAAACGTGCCATCTATTTAAGCCTTCTGATCTATACCTGCATTGCCATGGCAGGGTATTTCATGCAGGAAGAGTGGCATTTCTGGGCGCTGGGATTTGCCGTAGCAACAGTCCAGGGAGGCAGCCAGGCACTCTCCCGCTCGTTATTCGGACGTATGATGCCAAAAAGCAAATCGGCAGAATTTTTTGGCTTCTTTAGTGTTAGTGAAAAATTTGCCGGTATTGCTGGCCCATTTGTGTTTGGTATTGTCGGTCAACTGGTTGGACACAGCCGGTTAAGCATTGTTTCCCTCATTATCTTTTTCATTATCGGCGGGGTTTTGTTGACCCGGGTTGATATTGAAGAAGGCATCGCTATTGCCAAGAGGGAAGAAGCAAGAATTCAGGAAGCTACTGCCTGATTTCACCATATATCGTCCTAACAAAACCGGTATCCATGTTAGCAGATGGATACCGGTTTTCTTTTATACAAGCTGGTCTTAGTATTTGAGAAAGACCGGATTATAGAACTTCATATAATTCGACGAGTACCCCTCCCGTACTTTTCGGGTGAATAAATGCCATCAGTCTTCCTTCTTCCTTCATGGGAATCTCATTGATGATGCGGATATTTTTTTCTTTGAGCTGCTTAAGCATCTCAGTAATATTATCTACCTGAAAGCAGACATGATGGATACCAGGTCCTCTATCCACAATGAATTTTGCCACCGTTGAATCGTCCGATAGAGGTTTTACCAGTTCGACTTCACTTTCTCCTACAGGTAGAAAGATGACCTGCGATTTCTGTGAGGCTACATCTTCTACATGATCCACTTTGAGACCAAGCCCATCTTCCCAAAAACTTCTGGCCGCCATATCGTCATGTACCGCAATACCCAGATGATGTAATTTTATTATTTTCGCCATTTCGCGGTCCTTTAATGAAAAGATGGAGGTTGGTATTCGCCCCAAATACCTTTTAGAACACCGGTGATTTCACCCAGGGTAATTCCATTTTCAACACAGTTTATCAATATCGGCATAAGGTTCTCGTCTGTCTTTGCAGTGCTTTCCAGAACCTTCAGTTTTTCAGCAACAATTGCCGAATTTCGTTCTGACTTGTATTTCCTCAATTTTTCAATTTGAGCTTCTTCAATGGAGGGGTCAATGTTCAGTCTATCAAGGTCTTGCTTCTCATCTAATTGAAACTCATTTACCCCTACTATGATTTTTTTCTTTTTTTCCACATTTTTTTGATATTGGTACGCTGATTTTTGAATTTCATTTTGGATGTAACCCTGGTCAATTGCAGCTAATGCGCCGCCCATTTCATCAATATTTTGTATATACGCAAGAGCCGAAGATTCTATTTCGTCCGTAAGTTGTTCCACGAGGTATGAACCAGCGATAGGATCAACACTATCTGCAACTCCTGATTCATGGGCAATGATCTGTTGGGTACGCAGGGCCACCCGAACAGATTTTTCTGTCGGCAGCCATAACGCTTCATCCATGCTATTGGTATGAAGTGATTGTGTCCCACCTAACACGGCAGCCAATGCCTGTAATGTTACCCGGATCACATTGTTCTCTGGTTGTTGGGCTGTTAACGTTGATCCGGCAGTTTGAGTATGAAACCGGAGCATGCAGGACTTCTCATCTTTTGCTCCGAAACGCTCCTTCATTATGCGAGCCCATAAACGCCGCGCCGCCCGAAACTTCGCGATCTCTTCAAAGAAATTGTTGTGTGCATTGAAGAAGAAAGATAATTGAGTGGCGAATTCATCCACTTGCAGGCCGACTTTTATTGCCGCGTCCACGTAGGCAATGGCATCGGCAAGCGTGAACGCTACTTCCTGCACCGCGCTTGAGCCAGCTTCACGGATATGGTAACCGGAAATACTGATGGTATTCCAATGTGGAACATGTCCCGTACAATATTGGAAAATATCCGTGATCAATCGCATGGACGGTTGTGGTGGAAAAATGTAAGTCCCTCTGGCTATATATTCTTTCAAAATATCATTCTGAATTGTTCCACGCAAAGAGCTCTCGGCGATTCCCCGTTTCTTTGCGATGGCAATATACATGGCTAGCAATATCGAGGCAGGAGCATTGATTGTCATGCTTGTTGAGACCTTATCCAACGGGATTTGGTCAAATAACATCTCCATATCCTGAAGCGAAGATATGGACACCCCAACTTTGCCTACCTCCCCCGCAGCAATAGGATCGTCTGCATCGTACCCAATTTGCGTCGGGAGATCAAAAGCAACGGATAAACCGGTTTGTCCCTGATCCAATAGATACCGGTAGCGTCTATTCGATTCTTCGGCACTGGCATAGCCTGCATATTGCCGCATGGTCCAGAAACGACTTCTATACATGGATGGTTGTACCCCACGGGTATAAGGATATTCACCCGGGAAACCTAATTGCTCCATGTAATCAAATTCAGATGGAATCGCAATCGGTGGTAGTTCTATTTCAGAATCGGTTAAAAATATTTCAGATCGTTCAGGTACCCGATTTATGGCTTTTCCATACTTTGTTATCATCCATTCTGCTTTATTTTTTTCGACGGTCATTAGATCCTCAAAATAATCCTATGGTATAGTTTACGAACATCGATAAAAGCATATTTTTACATCCAGGGATTTCTTCTAATGTCAGATTTTCTCCAATTGGTACTTATACTCATAATTATATTATCTGCTGCAAAAATTGCTGGACGTATCAGCGTTAAATTTGGGCAACCTTCCGTATTCGGGGAATTGCTTATCGGTATTATTCTTGGTCCGTCGGTTATCAACCTTACGCATCTTCCTTTCATTACCGACCCTAATCTTGAAGTAGTTATTGAAGAATTGGGGGAAATTGGTGTTCTTTTATTAATGTTTCTTGCCGGTATTGAATTACATCTAAAAGACATGGCCCGTAGTTCGCGTATCGCGATGTATTCAGGCTCTTTTGGTGTATTGTTTCCAGTACTTCTTGGCTATCTTGCCGGTATCTTGTTCGAAATGGATCATTCGTCCGCGATATTTCTAGGCCTGACATTGGCCGCGACCAGCGTTTCGATTTCAGCCCAGACCCTTATGGAATTGGGTTACCTGCGTACAAAAGTTGGACTTGGTTTATTGGGCGCAGCCGTATATGATGACATTATTGTCATTCTGTTTCTTTCCATTTTTCTTGCCGCAAGCGACGGCAGCCTGAACACTATAAGTGTTTTATGGCTAATTGGCAGAATGTTATTATTCTTCGCGATTACTGGCGGTTTTGGTTATTTTATCCTTCCAAAATTGCTTCAAAAAATCGGCAAAATCAGCGTCTCTCAGGGTGTCCTTACATTCAGTCTGGTTCTTCTACTTATTTATGGTCTGGCGGCAGAACTTATCGGCAACATGGCTGCGATTACTGGAACATTTTTTGCCGGACTATTCTTTTCCCGTACAATTTCCAAAGATCAGGTTGCTGTTGGAGTTCAAAATCTGGCCTACGGTTTTTTTGTACCGATCTTTTTTGTGAGTATCGGACTCAAAACGAATATCCTCTCATTTTCTCTGGAATCCATCTGGTTCCTTCTCACACTTCTTGTAATCTCAATCATTAGTAAAATTATTGGTTCGGGTCTTGGAGCAAAAATCGGTGGTCTTTCCTGGCTCGAGTCGTATCAGCTGGGGACAGGAATGGTTTCTCGCGGAGAAGTTGGACTGATCGTTGCCAGTATTGGCGCATCAGCTGGTCTTATATCATCAGAATTATTAACGATTGTGGTTATGATCGTTCTGTTATCCACACTTTTGACCCCCATTCTCTTGAAACGAAGCTTTTCAAACCCGCCATCATTTTTGGTCGAAAGATCGATATCATCACATGATCCAGATAATTTGACTGCCAAGGAGGCTTAATATATGTTCGCAGTTTTTTTCATCCTGCAGGACACAGATAAACTGAACGACCTTCTCGATGGATGGGAAGAGGCAGGATCACCAGGTGTAACTATTCTGCCCAGCATCGGACTTGCCAGTCTAAAGGAAAAGCGAGCACTCCAGGAAGATTTTCCCATTATCCCCAACCTGGAGGACCTCATTGAATCTTCTCTAAACCACACTCGAACGTTGTTTTCTCTCGTTAAAACACAAGAAGTAATCGATGCATTATACAAATCCACGATCGATGTCATTGGGGATTTGGACCAACCTCACACAGGTATATTTTTCGTACTACCTGTTCATCAAGCTTTTGGGATACGAGAATACAAGAAAAAAGAATAATTCAATTGACCATCTAATAGCTTACTGGTAAAATCATGTCTTGCTTTGACCGTTGTACCCTTCGGTCAACGACACTATTTGAAAGGGCTTAAAATGAAAGTTTTATTGATCAAAGATGTATATAAACTCGGACGCGCTGGAGATGTCAAGAAAGTGGCCGATGGCTTTGGCCGCAATTTTCTTCTCCCCCAGGGTTTCGCTGTTTTGGCAACATTAGGTGCATTAAAGCAGGCAGATAAAATCCGTGCGCAGGCATCCGTTCGCCGCGAACAGCTGAACAGTCAATTAGGTGGTGTCGCCGATCAGGTGAATGGTCTCGTATTGACTTTTTCCAGTAAAGCCGGTGAAACTGGTAAACTCTATGGGTCCATTACCACCCAGATGATCGCTGAAGCCATAAATAGCAAAGCGGGAACAACGATTGACCGCCGCGCGGTTGAAATTCAGCCCATTCGCAATTTGGGCGAACACAAAGCAAAGATTCGCCTCACCATGGATCTTGTTCCTGAAGTCAAGGTTATTGTTCATCGTGAAGGTGAAGCTATTTCTGTGACAACACCTGATTCCGCCAAGCCTGAAAAAGCTGAGGTACCGGTTGTTGAAGTAGAAGCAAAGCTCGCGGAAGAATCGGTTCCCACGGAAGAACAGGCTTCATCGGAAGAACAAGCAGCAGAGTGATAAATATCCCTGTGGGGATTCGTGTCAGAAAAGACAATATCCAACCGGCTAATCCAGTTATCGCTGGTTTGCCGGTTGGGTTTTATTAAGACGATTAAGAATGTTTACAACTATTGTTGAACAATTAAGAAAAATCCGGGAAGAAAAAGGTTTTAGCCGCGAAGACGTATCGAGTGCTTTGCATATTCGCCCATATATTATTGAGGCGATTGAAGAAGATCGTCTTGACGAGTTGCCTTCTATGGTCCAGGCGAAAGGTTTTATCAGACTCTATTCTGAATGGCTAGGACTTAATGCCCAGGAATTATTGACTCAACTCGACAAAAATGAAGAGGTGGTTCAATCATCTCAAATTAGCTCTAGTGATGCAGAAAATGAAGATCCTCAAAAAAAAACATCTGTTTCATTTTTCAAGGTTTTCTCGAGAAAAAGAAAGAAAGTTGCTCAGGATAACGACATCACTCCAATTGAGAATGATGTTCCAGCATTATTAAAAAACGAAACCACAACTACCTCCATCGGCGAAGATTCTTTGGAAGACAATCCCGAATCGCTTGAAACAGTTGAAATCGATTCCGATTCCCAGAATCTTTTCGAACAAATTGGCGAAAAACTTCGGATCTGTCGCGAAAAACTGGATATATCCGTTGATGATATTGAAAAACTTACACACATAAGAGCCAGGTATCTACTTGATATGGAAGCAGGTAACTTCAATAATATCCCTTCCCTCGTTCAAGCAAGAGGCCTGTTAGCCGGATATACTTCCTTTCTCAATCTTGATAATGACGAGATTCTTGGCCTTTTTGCAGAGGCCTTACAGAAACGCCGTATCGAACTTTTACCTCCTGAACCAGAAAAGATCAAGGGGAAACCAGATAAAAAACGCGTTTCTCAAACTGACCGCACGGGAATCTTCCGATTCATCACATTTGATTTTTTAATCGGCAGCGTAACTATTATCGGTCTTGTCGGGTTTGGAATTTTTTCAGCGAATCTGGTTATTTCGTCAAATAGAGAAAAGGAAGCAGCCCCTCCCCCAATTGCCGAAGTTTTACTCCAGGTTCCAACTGAAAACTTAAGTAGTATTCTTACTCCAACATCAGAATTGACACAGGTATCTCGTAATCCTGATTCGATCGGCCTTCTTCCAACATCAAAACCTGAGATGCAATTCGATATGTCAGACAGTTCACCCACCCCGCCTGTACCTGATCTGGGCGAAGCTTCCATGCAGGTTTATATCGTTCCTAATCAGAGAGTTTTTTTGCAGGTTACCACCGGGAAAAAGGTCGCATTTCTTGGAAGAACCGTACCCGGTAATGCGTATCCATTTACATCGGATGAACGGATTGAGATCGTATGCGGAAATGCAGCTGCATTGCAAATCTATTACAACCAGCGTGATCTTGGAACTCTTGGTTTGACCGGTCAACCGTTACGATTGATTTTTTCAAAAGATGGCATTTCCACTCCAACACCAGTACAACCATCCGCTCCTACAAGTACCCAAATTCCAACACTTACTCTAAGACCTACAGCGACAATGATTCCCCCGACTGTAACACCATTAATTCCTTAATGACTATGAAAAACTCTTTTTATTTTGAATCACTTGGTTGTGCCAAAAACACGGTTGATTCCGACTGTATGGCTGGATTGCTTCTTCAGCAGGGCTTTACGCCTGTTGAGAAACCTTCTCAGGCTAAATTCCTGATCGTGAACACCTGCGGTTTTATTTCAGCATCCCGAGAAGAATCAATAGCAGCCCTATCCCGCCTTTCAAAGAATAAAAAAAAGGGCCAGAAATTAATTGCCGCCGGTTGTTTATCACAACGCGATCATCAATTGATAGTAGATAGTGTGGGAAACATTGATGGCATACTCAGCACACGACGCTGGATGGATATTCTCGAAGTAATTGAAAAGATCCATAACACCACTGAAACAGAGCTACCTGTTTATCATATTCCCGACGTCCCAACAATAGGGATAAATGAGCCTGTAATTCCACAGGTGGCTATTCAGGGTACCAGCGCCTACCTAAAAATAGCCGATGGCTGCCGTAGGGGATGTGCGTTTTGTTCCATACCATTAATTAAAGGCACAGCTGTTAGCCGACCATTGGAGAATGTTCTTTCTGACGTGCGTTATCTCGCACATAATGGGATCCAAGAGATAAACCTTATAGCCCAGGACATAACAGATTATGGTAGCGATCTTGGTTTAAAAGACGCTCTACCAGGTCTATTAGAAAAGATAAAACAAGAAGCACCTGACATTCCGTGGATACGATTGTTGTACACCTATCCAGGAGCCGTTTCAGACAGGCTTATCGACCAGATTTGTGAAGCCGAGCTTGTTTTACCTTATCTGGATATGCCACTTCAACACGCCCACCCTGATGTTTTGAAGCGAATGAAAAGGCCTTCCAATACCGAGTGGACTTACAACGCGATAGATCGTTTACGGTCAGGCAACCCGGATATCGCTTTAAGGACAACTTTCATCGTGGGTTATCCTGGTGAGACAGAAGAAGAATTCAATACCTTATTTAAATTTATCCAGGAAGTCAGATTTGACAGAGTTGGTGTTTTTACATTTTCCTTTGAACCGGGAACAGCCAGTGCGTTGCTGGGAGACCCAATTCCCCAGGAAGTAAAAGATGAACGGTTCAACAGAATTATGGCCGAACAGGAACAGATATCCCTTCAAAAAAACCAGGGATTTATTGGTAAAGAGTTGGATGTTCTGGTGGAAGGCATGGATAATAACATTTCCATTGGCCGCTCCTATCGCGACGCGCCAGAAATTGACGGCATGGTGATTATTGAAGGCGCGCTTCCGGTTGGGGAAATTTCACGCGTAAAAATTACTGGTGCGATGGAATACGACTTGCTAGCAAAAGCATGAACTTTTTCATTATCAGTAATTATGCTTCTGTTTATTTATTCCAAAAAAAAGAACTGATTAACTTCTGGTTCTATTAGTATGAATTTTCTTATATTATTTGATATATTCTATTATTGAGTCATGAGCTTCTAGTGCTTATGTCCCTTCACTAGTAGGCCCTATTGTTACTTCAACAGTGGTTTCTAATGTGGGTTCTAAGGTAGGTTCTTCTGAAGGCTCCCCTGTAGGTGGTTCAGTACCTGGGTCCGTCGGGACAACTTCTGTAGGTTCTTCTTCCGCCGGTGCATTCAACGCGTTACATTGATTTGTTGCCTTTGTAAGTTTCCCCTGTGTTACTTCATCTGTTGAAAGAGTCAGCGCGTTCTGGAACTGATACAAAGCACTGCACGGATCCTCTTGATTCATTAACTCATCACCATAGAGGATTGATCCTGTGCGGTATCGTTCAGCCGCGCTCATTCCGGATGCGTCTCGCAAGCCGGGAGCAGAAGCATAGAAAGAGGCCAGGAATTCCAAAACCCGCGGCCAGTCGACTGCCCAGGCAGCCACACCCGATATGTAATAACTGGCTGTCTGGGTATAGGAGACAGCATCTTTATCAAGCGGGCCATACTGCCCCGCCATGGTAATGTCGTAAATACCCTGCTCCAGCAACCCGCTGTTGATCCGAGCGATCCCCCGATTGCGTAAAGCGATGTAATACAATCCATCGATCTGGATCGCCCTGTAAGAGCGGTCTATTTGCCTCAGGGCATCCAACGTTGTGATTGTGTTATTCCATTCATTGTTGGCTGCTTGCTGACGCGCCTGGACAAATAATTCTTCTGTATTTCTTGTATCCTTCGTTGGCACAGGCGTAGGCTCAATCGCGATAACAGTCGGTGTTGAAATAACAGCCTGTGCCATCATAACTTCTGAGAGTTTTTCTGTAACACCCGGAAATTGTGGGTTGAGCTGTACGATATATTCCAACCGTTTTCTAGCTGTTTCCAGGCGGCCTTCAGCTTGATCCTGCAGAGCAAGCTGGAACTGCGTGGTGGTAACCATGGCAATATTATTTTGCTGTTCGGCCATTCGTGCTTCAATAGCACGGTTATACCCGAACCATCCGCCAATTACTCCGCCGGCAATCAACAAAATAAATCCTACAAACACCCATTTCCATCGATTGGGTTTCTTACCCTTTAGGGGTTGTGTTGGTGGATTTATCGAAGGTGGAATTTCAACACCTTTTGTGTTCTCATTAAAACCTATATTTTGTGTTTCTTCCATCGACAAATTATTCTCGGCAATTGGTTTGGTATTACCCGGTGCAATTCTCACTTGCATTGTTTTACCTTCATGTAGTGTGTCAACTACAACAGGTGCAGTGTCATCAGGTTTGATTTCAGAATTTTCAATTGACATAGATTTTTTCTTCTGCATGTTCTAAATTATAACCTCATATCACAACCTTGCCAGTTGCTTCACTTCCTTCCAAACAAATGGAATCACACTTACGGCTCCAGCAAAGAGCGCGAATAATGATGCGAAAACAGGCCGCGTGGCTGATCCAATCAAGCCTAAAACGATATATGTCACCAGCCCACCGATTAGTGCAGCCAATAACCCGCGTGGGATCGATTTTGAAAATGCCACCGGAATGTTGATTCGGCGTTTGAATAACCAAAGTAATAGGACAGCCTCACTGGTATAAGCCAGACAATCAGCCAGACTAATCCCAGCAGCGCCCAATCGTTCTATAAAGAAAATGGATAGACCAGTAAAAACTATCAAATTAAGCCCTCCCGCCCAAAGAGGAGTAATGGCATCCTTCCTTGCGTAAAATGACCGGACGGCTACTTCCAATACACACTGTCCGGCAAGTCCGAGTAAAAATCCGCGAGAAACCCATAATACCAGTTCTGTTTGCTCATTAGTGAAATGAAACGCAGAGGTAATCACTCCGCCTAATCCAGTTCCCAATACAGCAGCAACTGGAAGAGTAATTACTATTATTGTTTGTATGGCTTTTTCGATCGTTTCTGAAAAGGCTTTCCAATCGTTTTTTGCCGCCAACGTTGCCAGACTCGGCAACATGGCTGTGCCAATAGCCGTGCCAATCAGCGTCTCGGGAACTTGAAAAAACATCCAACCATAAGTTAAGGCCGATACTGAACCAGTCTCTAACCGGCTGGCCATGTTATCTCTAACAATAAAAATGAGTTGTATAAACATCATTGTTACCAATCTAGGCCCAAGAACAGTCAATACCTGTCGCACAGCAGGATTATCCAGGTTGATACCCGGCTGCCACCGATATTTATACTTGATCAATCCGGGCACCTGAATCAATAAGTGAAGAAGTGCCCCTATGATCACACCATAAACCAGACCGTGAACTCCCAGGTTAAATGCAGGTAATGTAAACCCCGCGATTTCATACCCTTTCTCCGGCGCCAACACAACAGCTCCGAAAATCTGACCCATGTTGAAAAGTGATGGAGCAGCTGCAGGTAGAAGAAAATGCTGGTTCGCTTGAAGGCCTGCAATTACCAAACCGGAAATTGAGAATACTATGGTAGCAACAAGATTTAGACGCATTAATTCCGCGACTAGCAGCTGCTGTGGACGCTCAAACCCTGGCGCGATTCCGATCTGCCATTCAACCAGTTTGTCGCTAAATAGTGCCACAAAAATGGCAATCACTGCTGTGATAATGAAAGCCAGGTTCACGATACGAGAAAACAATTTCCACGCCGATTCCCTGCCATCTATAGTTAACGTTTGTGTCAATACCGGTATAAAAGCCATGGCAAGCGCCCCGCCAGAGATCAAGGCAAATAACATGTCTGGCAGGTTGTTTGCTACATTAAAGGCATCCAGTTCTCTGGATAATCCAAATTGTCTGACAATAATTACCTGTCGCACAAAACCCAAAATTTTATCTGCGAGAAAAAATGCTGAGACAATGGCTGTATTTCTAGCAATTTGGCTTAACTTAATTTTCATTGGATTCTTCTTTGACCTATTTGATTAGCTATTTTATCAAACTCTTGACAAGTCAATACTTTCAATGATAATGATAATGTTTTTCAATAACACAACTTTTATGTTTCACCCTGGAGGGAAATACGAGTACTCCGTCATTTGTTTCTAGAGAACCTGCCGGTGGGATTAGT
>JAAYYW010000275.1 GCA_012515195.1 Leptolinea sp. | reverse complement strand
ATCCGGTGTTGAAATATAAACAACATTCAAGAGTTTTCGCATGTTAATCCTGATCGAGGTAGCTTTGAATGTATTGTGATGCAGGTTGATTTTTCTCCATGAGGTCTGGCAAACATATATCCACCAGAGAACACGATTGGCATGCTTTGGAAGGTTTTACCCTGGGAGTATGTCCGCGGCGGAACAGGTCGTGCATCTCCTGCGCAGACTCTCGAACAAGCCTGCGCAGGTCATCCGTAAACACTACGTTTTCCCTGTGCCTGGTCTCCCAGTAGAACAGGTACCCTTCTGGAATGGATTGTACAAACATCTCTTCCAGGCATATCGCCTGTGCGCACAGTTGAACTTCATCGCACGGGTCATGCTTTGGTTTACCGCGTTTATATTCAACCGGGGCAGGCCTGAACAATCCCTCCCGGCCATGCAGGGCAACGCCTTTTGGATCGGATGTAAATTCCACCACATCGCACACGCCCTGCAGCCCCAGGGAATGCGACACAACCGGAACAGAGCGGGAAATGATCACATCACGGCGGCTTTCCAGACGATACGGGTCATCCACCCGTTCGTGGCGCAGTTTCCCCTCCACGGTCAGCACATTATCCTGCCACTGGCGCTCAATATGGATGAGCGCCCACTGCCGGCGGCAGAATTGGAAGTGCTGAATCCCGGAAAGAGGAAGGTAGTCGTCAACTGTATATTCGAATTTGACCATTATTCGCCGTCAATTTCCTCGCAATTTAATCCGGGCAGATTATCGCGCTTGATATCATAATCTGCGATGGTTTTCGGCTCTTCCACTCCTTTTTTAACCGCGACATTGAGAAGGCGATGGACTTTAGCTGATGAATACTGCCCATTCGGATTGCCGTGTTCCCACCAATAGATTTTGTAGACTTCCATACTGCCTTCAGGCCGCGCCGAGGAAGCGTCATTGACAAACAGTGTACGAAGCGCCTCCTTAATTGCTTTTGCATCGTCATCAGTAAAGCCGGTCTTACTAGCAAGTTGGGGATTCATGCTGCCGTAGAAAACGTAAACGCCATGATCCACACGGTGCTTCATGCCCATCGTGTCAGAGCCACGTTTTGTGCCGTCACCTTCACCACTGACGCTTTTGGTAATTTGAATACTGGAAACACGTTCGAGCACAGGTGCAATAGAAAAAGCCGGATGAATGGATACAGGACCGCGAACCGGGATGGAAACGCCATCGCTGTCTTCTTCGCCCTCACTCTTTTTACCTTTCTTGGCTTTAAAAGCAAACACCTGACCAAAAGCTCGCACATCCAACCACATTTTGCAGGCAGCTTCCTGATATTTTTTCTTATCACTGGGATCAACGCCTTTTAGCATAGCGTCAGCGCGTTCACGCAGGCTGCGATAATCGTCAGTTCGATTATCATCAGACTGAACGAAAATTGCTTTTCCTGACACAATATCCATCAAGCGGTTGCGAATCTTGCGTTTTATAGAGACATCCGAAAGTTCACCAAAACCATCGTAGGTGGTACGAGGACGGTTCCCGTTGAGCGGATCGCCATTGGGATTTGCATGATTTACAGACACGATCACGGCGAAATCAATTTTGTTTGAGAGGTTAGTCATGGCAAAATCTCCTTTTTTGTTATTGAAATGATTGAATTATTGGTTTATGTCGGCATCGTCATTTTCGTCAGAAGCGGATTTTTCTTTCTTCTCCCACATCTTTTGCCTTTGGCAGTAGTAGCCCAGTAAATACTCACCTGTCAGCGGCTTGTTGCTGAGGAAATCTTCAGGGGTGAAAAGGACTTCTACCTCAGAAATCAGCCATTTATAGTACGAAGCGTTATCAGCCTGGCGCATGAAATAGGGGGTAAGCAGTTCGTGGATTTGTTTCCATGTGCTGAACGGTCGCTGAGAAAACTGCTGCATATAACGGGTGGCATTGGTTGGGCGTTTTTTCTCGGCTTCTGAGAGCGTGCGTTCCTCTAACACATCGGCGATGGCAAGCAGCCTGCCAAAGAGATAATCTCTGGTATTCCGGGTTTCATCGAGTGACATATCGAATTTCTCCTTTCCATATTTGTATTTTCGGAAGAGAGCGCAGGCAACACTCAGCGTTTTCTCCCATGTATACTCCTCATCACCGTGGTATTTTTTGTCATCGGGATTTCTAATACCAAATCGGTTGGATGCTCGTCTGATTACCGACTCGACCAAATCACGGGGGATTGGTTGACCATCAATAATGCAGGGGAGCAAGCGTTTGACAGTTGTTTTTTTGAGTTTGTCGTCCAAACGGCTGCCATAGGCAGTTTCAGCAATATCCGCAGGGGAAGGAGCTCCAATGAAGGAAATGTAACACTTGCGAGGTTTCCCTTTTTCGTCTTGCTCTTCAATGGAGCGGTAGGTTTGCCGCCAGGCGCAGGTCTCATGCCAAGTTTCGATTCGTTCTAAAAATTCCGAACCTTTCAGGGCGCGATAATAGACGATGGATAGCCGCCCCGGTGTGGCAGAATCGACCGCCAAGACGAAAACATCAGTGGTGGCTGTGATTTCCTGACGGTAGCCCGCGATTTTCTTCTTCAGGCGGATGGCGACATCCTGTGCGGTGTCGGCAACTTTGTCTACTTCTTCATCGCCATAGAGCACGAAAGAATCACTGGTTGGCTGCGGTACATTTGCGCCGGTTGTCGCCCAGGCAACGACGGCCAAATCTTCTTCTCGATAACCTTGTCTGCTAATAAGCCAGGACAACGCATAGTGCGCCTTCTGGGAAGTTTCCAGCCCAACACCACACGCTTGTGCATCGGTAATGAACCGTCCCCGGAAGGTGAAACCGCTGGTATCATTGGATGAAATCAGTTTTGCGTTATCACCCTCGCGGCGAATGTATTTTGGATGATTGGCTGTGAGAATTTGTGTTTGCCCAGTCACCAAGCAAACACCTTTTTCATCCTTGTTGTTGAGATAGTAGTTAGCCCAACTCTCCCATAGAGTTTCATCTCTCCATAATCTGCTTTCAGTATCCCCGGGTGTTTCTACGACCCAACGAACAACAGCATTGTCTTGAGCATTCAAAACCGAAAAAATGTCCTTTGCGTTTTTATCGCGTCTTGCATTCTCCTTACTCAGTAACTTTCCATCACTACTAACTAATAAAACTTTTTGTATTGCCAAGTCTCGCATCAGGGTTTTCTTTTTAACGTATGCCAAAACTGCACGGGCTTTGGGGTGACTATAGGGTGAGTTGCACCAATTTGTCAGCAATTCCACTAACTTTTTATAAGGCTCTGTAGGATCACCCGCAAAACCAGAAGTAACTTCGCCGCCATGATCGGAAAAGTCCCCTGCAAGATACTGTAGTTTGTCGCTCAAGGGATGGCAATCCGGCTTACTTCCTGCACGACTGGCAGAACTTTCTGTCGAAGGAATGATGGTTGTCGAGTCACTCTTGTCAACGATTTTCGCACGGCGGAAATTCCCATTACCATCAATCACAACTTCAATATGGGTTTGTGTCGTGATATGACAGACGGGAAGAAGCGGCCTTTCAGATTGGTTCGAATAGCCAATCATATTTTGGCAATTCTCGTATGTCTCATACAGGCTTTGAATCCAGTTCATATCACGCTCTTTCTTCCGTGTAGCCTTCCAGCAAGCCTTCTTCTTCCAGCCCAATGCTGGCAGGCGGGTTGGCTTTCATCAGGCGCACGAACTTGCGAACTTTGCACTCCTTGGGGGCAGTGAACTTGATTACACCCTTGTCCATTTTGGGTTCCCAGAACCGCGCCCAAAATTCGCCGGGCTGGTTTTCATCGGGATAATCGAAACCATGAAACATCAATCCAAAGGACATTACGCCGGGGTAATTATCGTAAAAGCCTTCGCCTTCGCCAAATTCACACGGTTCGACATATCCCTGGCATTCGCGCGTGCCCAGGAACACATCTCTTCTGCCACCGCGCTCTATCATTCGCCGGGCAACCCAATAGTGTTTGTGATCGTTGCGGTCACGTACCAGGTCGGGGCGATTCTCATTCCAATTGAAATGTGCCTGCACCTGGTACTCGACATCAGCGAGATAGGTGTAAATGGACAGGTCATTCCCGCCCGATTGAAATTTTATTGGCTTGTTGCTGCGCGATTGGGTTCGGATGGGCTTCATCACACGCACTTTGTCTATGATCCACACAATGGTTGGCTTCCAATATACCGAACTTAAAATTCCCTTCAACGCCTCGTAGGTGGGAATCTGATACGAATATTTTTCGCCGCCAATGCGGGTCAGCGGATCGGTGAACAGAGCATACCTGCCCCACACCCTGAACATTACGCTATTTTGATATTGCATCGAGACCTCCTAACTTCATACAATGTGTGTCTTCATGTCTTTGACTGGTTCATCGCTCCAGCCGAACTCTTCGCTGTAATATCGCTCATTGAGATGAAAAATTCCTGCACCTGTCTGTACCTCCTTTATGGCTCCTGCATTGAATAAGCTTTCGAATTGATGTGTGAACAAATTGACCGAATAACGCTGCGCCTTTTTAAGCAATTTATATTGCTTATCCAATTCTTGCACACCGCATAGATCCGCGATGACGGTTTCGCCCTCCTCGTAAGGCACAACAACCCCCCGCGACATGGTTTCGATCACATGGAATGCTTTAGCGGCGGTTGAAAAAGATTGCCGCAAGACTAGATCAGGCTGGGTCTGGTTGTTTCTCTGGTAGGATTGTACGGCAACACTGTTGCGCGAAAGGAGATTGAATAACTCATCGTTCCTGCCCACTGGCGAGTTTCCGTCTACAGGATAGGACATTTCATCCTTCCGAGCCTGGTAATAGAAACTGTAATATGTGGCGATGGAATCCAGGCCAATTCGGTCATTGTCAAACGATTCAGCGTTTTCCACGAAATCGTCGAGAACCCTTTGTGTATGCTCCCGCCCGATTTTGATTTCTTCCAACCGGTCAAGATTTTCCTCTTCTAGGTTGACCACCCAGACACTTCCTCCATCCTCGCGCAGCCCGTTACGATTACACCGCCCGGCGGATTGGGCGATCGAATCCAGCCCGGCCAGGGCGCGGATTACCGCGCCAAAGTCAATATCCACGCCCGCTTCGATCAGTTGTGTGCTGACGCAAATCACCGGTTCTTTGGCATCGAGTTTGGGCTTGATTTTATTTTCCAGTACATCCATACGATTTGCGGGACACATATTGGTACTGAGGTGGTAGAGCGCTGCGCCCATATTGCGCGCTTTGATTTGTTTATACACGGCTTGTGCCGAGGCCCGCGTATTGACCACCACCAGTACGCTGCCCTTTTCGTCCAATGCGCGTTCCACCAAATTAACGATATCGCTGTTGGTCAAGCCGCCAAGCTTGCGTTCATCATGGACTTCGACGCGTTTCAACTTCTTGAACAGATCTGCCGCATCCTGGATAATTTGCTGTTCCGATTCGATGGTCAATTTTCGATACTCATTTGGCAATTTGTCAAGCGGCGGCTGGGTGGCAGTGCAAAGTACAACCGTTGAATCACTGTCATGCGTCAGAAAACGCAAAGCGGCGTTCAGCATATGAACGATTTTGATGGGAACGGTCTGTACTTCATCCAGAATGATGACCGAGTTCGCCAGTTGGTGCATTCGGCGGGCGTCGCGCGTGCCTGAGCCGAACAAGGTTTCTAAGAATTGAACCTGCGTGGTGAATACAATTGGTGCATCCCAGTTTTCTGCCAGCAGGTTATGGCGGCGGGTTTCCTTTTCAGGCGTCAAATTGGAGTGATGTT
>JAAYYW010000274.1 GCA_012515195.1 Leptolinea sp. | reverse complement strand
TCGCCCGTCACCTTAAAAAGATATACAAAGAGCCGGTCTATGTCCTTGGCATTCTTCCGGCTCCCGAAGAGGGACGCTTATACTCATATAATGCTGCACGAAGTCTAGCAACCCTGGTAAAGGAAGCAGACAACGTAATCCTCTTCGATAATAGTGCATGGAAGAATGAGGGAGAAAGTATAAAGGGTGCATTTGACCGGTTGAATGATGAGATCGTCCGTAGATTTGGATTATTGTTCCGTGCTGGAGAGGTTGGACAACTAGGTATTGGCGAAATGGTTGTAGACTCCAGCGAGATTATCAATACCCTCCGGGGTGGGGGTATAAGTTCAGTTGGATATGCCATCAGCGAAGTCATTGACTCCGGACCAGTGGAAAAAGATAGGGGATTTTTTGATCGCATTATCGGGAGAAAACAGATAGAGGAACGCCGTCCGGAGGAAAAACTGATGGGAGAGGATAAAACCTCCCGGATTTTATCGCTGGTCAGGCGTGCAATGCTTGGGAGGCTGACTCTCCCATGTGAGTATTCCACCACAAGCCGTGCACTGGTTCTGGTTGCCGGACCACCAGACGATCTTGACAGGAAAGGAATTGAAAAAGCAAAGAGCTGGGTAGAGGAGAACATTGCCGGTGTGGAGGTGCGTGGTGGAGATTATCCAGCCCAGAGCAGGTATGTAGCAGCAATCGTTCTTTTAGCATCCATTGCAGATGCCCCACGGGTGACCAATCTGCTTGAAATAGCTAAAGAGACGAAAGCTACATCAGAACGGATTGATGAAGAGAATGTTCTGAAACTGGATGAGAGTATTGAACCACTCTTTGAGTGAGGAAGTTATGAAGACCGGATCACTAATCATCTTTCTAAGTATCATTTTTTGTTTCATTGCTATCCCGGCAATGGCCAGTGTTGAAGTTGGACATGTTAACATTAAGCCTTCAGGAGATCTTGAATCTGGCAAATCCAATGTTACTGCAGATTTGCAGATGAGTTTCATCTCAGTTGGCGGAGAAACCTTCCCAAGTGATGAAAGTATTTCACTTAAGACAGAACTTGAAAATCCTGTATGGACCTATTCTATCATTCTGGATGGTGTTGAAAATCCTCGCCCGGCTGTTAGTAAAAAGCAGTTAGACCTTTCAGGATGGGAACTTTCGTATGAAAATGTTGACGAGAGTGTCAAAGTCAACCTGAAAGGAATGGCCCCAAAAGTGGACAGTTCGCGCCAAATCGAAGTTGTTTCTGTCAATGTTGCAACACCAGGTGGAAGAGTGAAGGAGACCGTCAAGAATGTGACGGCTTTTGTCACAAATCCTGGAGAGCTAAAAGGAGACATCACATCAGTTAAGGAATCTTATTCAAAACTGGAAAAGGATATCGCACAGAATAAAGCTGATGGAATTGATGTTTCCAAGGCTGAAGCAAAAGCAAAGGAAGCATTGAATTCCTTAAATTCTGCAGCTGGTGCAAGCTATTCGAATGCTCAGGTTTACATAAAAAACGCAAACACCTTCATCAAAGATGCATATTCCATGCTTGACATGGGCGTTTCCCAAAAAGCTATCAATGAAGTAAAAGAGGCAATTGATAAAACAGATGAATGGATAAACTACTTTAAGACAGAAAAGGAGATGGGAAGTGATCCACGTCTCGCTCCAATTATTACCAAACGTGAATTCGCCGCTGAAGATGCAAGTGATGCAAAAGAGCTTTTTGATGCTGGTAAGTATACCGACGCACGAAAGAAAGCTGAAGAAGCATACCAGAAAGCAAACGAAGTGTTTGAAGCTACCCAGGAACTCCAGACTGAAGTTGAATCCGCTCCAAAAGGACCTGAACTACCAGATATTTCCGGAATAATCCCATATATCGTTGGAATTATTGTTGTCGCAATAGTTGGTTTTATTCTCTACCGGGTTATGAAGAATCGTGGAGGAAAAGGTGGAGGCAAGGGAGGAGGAGGCGGAGGCAGCTTCGGATCCCGTGACAAGCCACGGAAAAAATCTACAGTTCATCAATATGATGAGCTCTTCTAATATTTTTATTCGAATTTTTCGTCACTAACCACTCTTTTTTCCCAGAGTTACGTTATACTTTTCGGAGTAGAAGAATATGAAAAGAACCAGTTTACTCTGCGAACATATGTTAGGCTTGATAAACTGTGTGAATAAAAAACCAAATAGAATTCATCTATTCGTATCTGTAACTGTTCTTCTTATAATCACTCGGGCATTTGTTGAGACGAAAAGAGGGGAACAAAAAATGAAAATTACAATTATTCCTTTAACATACCAGCCTGGTCAATACGGGTAAACACATCAAGGTTAACAGTGCCCATTTTTCCATCCCGAAGAAAATACCACTGTAGAATCCTTTCTTTATTATCAAACCAGGAATACCAATAGCTAAGATGATAGGTTC
>JAAYYW010000273.1 GCA_012515195.1 Leptolinea sp. | reverse complement strand
GAGAAGATAGACATACGAAAAAAGATAACCGAAAAGTCCAAGGCGCTTGAAAAGTTGCAGGAGTCCTTTCACGAGAAAGGTACCGGTTTCAAAGCTGAGGGCGAACGGGAAATCGCGGAGTTTGAAAAACAGTTTGATATTAACCCGATTCTTTTGGTTAACATCGTGCTGAAGTTTTAGGAGAGATTATTATGCAGAAAACAGGAAGATTGGAATTAACATGGGTTGGCAAGTATGATGAAAAAGTCATTGAGCCACGTATACTACTCGAAGATCAAAGTAAATCCTATGGGGATTTATCGAGTGGCAATATGTTGATTCATGGTGATAATTTAATAGCATTACAGGCTTTACAACAAGATTTTGCTGGAAAAATCAAGTGTATATATATTGACCCGCCTTATAATACGGGAAGCGCTTTTGAATATTACGATGACGGTTTAGAACATAGCGAGTGGCTGCAGATGATATATCCGAGGGTTCAGTTACTGCATGAATTGTTGGCGGACGATGGATTCATGTGCTGTCACATAGATGATTCTGAAAGTCATTACTTAAAGTGCGTATTAGATGAGGTGTTTGGCAGAGCAAATTACCTTACATCTTTCTATGTTCAGGTGAGATATCCTAATAAAACATTGGCTGAGGATAGTGACTACCAGAAAGTAATTGAACAAGTTTTGATATATGCAAAGGATAGATATAAGGCTAAGGTCAATCGTCCGACCGAAGAATACTCTATTGAAAAATTCATCTGGAAGGTGAACGAACTATCAGCAGGTACTGAAGTTGAACTTGGAAACAAGAAGGTTGTTATTTTTCAGCCAGACGAATACGAAATTGTCAAGGAAGAACCTTCGTATACGGGATTGAAGGAAACTTGGGCAACGGGGTCTTTATCCAGGGTAAAAGCGAGTGCGGGTGAATTCTTTGAGCTATATCTTTCTTCTCGAAAAGAACTGGATGGATTAGGTTGCTTATACAAAGTTTATGGAATTGGTGAAGATGGGCTTGGTTATAGATATATTTCCGGACCTAAGAAAGCTACCGCAAATAAAGGAAAATTCTATTCGGGCATACCGCTTAACCGACTTGAGGAATTAAAAACCGGATCAAGCCTTAAGCACAGACCCGTAAGCAATTTCTATGATTTTGCAGGTGGATTTGGAAATTGTCGATTAGAAGGCGGAGTAGGTTTTAAGGGTGGAAAGAAACCAGAAGCCTTGTTGAAAATGATATTAGAATACTTTTCAAATGAGGGTGACTGGGTGTTGGATTCGTTTTTGGGTTCGGGATCGACAATGGCTGTTGCTCATAAAATGAATAGAAAATGGATAGGCGTTGAAATGGGTGAACACGCATACAGTTTATGTAAGACTCGAATAGATAATGTCATCAATGGAGATAAAACAGGCATTTCAAAGGAAGTAGAATGGAAAGGCGGTGGCGGATACCACTTCTATGAGTTAGCACCGAGCCTTCTGGTGAAGAACGACAAGCTGCCGATTTATCAGATCAACCCGTCCTACACCTTTGAGATGCTCTGTGAGGCGATCTGTAAGATTGAGGGTTTCCGCTATAAGCCACAGGATGTGTTCCACGGTCACTCTTCTGAGAAACGGTTTATTCACATCACTACGGAGTTTATTAACGCCGGATATATAAAATCGCTGTCCGCGCGCCTTGCCGAAGGTCAGTCTCTCCTGATCTACGGAACAAAGATTCAGTCGGATATGGTATTGCCCGACAACATCGAGGTCAAGAAGATTCCGAAAGACCTTCTGGAAAAATGCGATTTTGAAAGCGAGGTGCAGTAAATGTCTGAAATAGTAAACAAGATCAAATACGCAATGAGCCTGAGAACTCCGCAGGAGGAGGCTCTCTCTTACCTCGATGCCATCAGTT
>JAAYYW010000272.1 GCA_012515195.1 Leptolinea sp. | reverse complement strand
GATCTGCTCCGCGACCTGCGTGTTGAGCGCGATGATCGCCAGCGTATCGGACACAGCGAATTTCTTGAACAGTCCGATGATCAACCGCCGCAGCGCTTCGCCGGTTTCCGCGGAATCCAAAGGGGCAGGGGAGCGCAGGTCTTTCAGGAATCGTTCCAGGCGGTCAATGGGACCGGAGCTGAACGCCGGGAAAAACACAGCATAGATGAGGAATTCCGCCAGTGTGGCGGATGGGAGGCGGCCGGACTGTCGGTCGCGGACGGTGTGGATCAGGCGGAACGCCAGGTAGGAAAAGCCCAGCCAGCGGATATCCAGTGCGGAAGCGCCGGCCGTGTTCTGTCCGGCCAGGGCACGCAGTCCGGCGGATATGGATGATGCCAGGGCGGGGGTTTTCAGGAGGATGAACAGGGCAACCAGAACACCCAGAATTTTCCCGGTGGATGTACGTCGATTGCGTATAGATATAAATATCAGTAATCCCAGCAGGAATAAACCAACAAAAGCCTGAGCAATCGGTGGTGCGGCCAGGGTCAGAATTCCGGCGGGCAGGTTGATCAGACCGGTCAGGGCGACGAGCAGTGCCGCGCCGAGCAGGCCCAGCAGGGCGGGGGCGTTGGCGCGGAAGCCGCGTTCTTCCCGCGGTGTGACGGCCGCCCAGCAGATGGTTGTAAGCCCAAGCGTTAGGGTGGGCAGCCAGTAATCCAACCCGCGGATGGGCAGTGACGGCTGCAGCCAGTACACCACCAGAACCGAGGTCCCGAACAGGAACGGAATCCGTCCCCATTCTGCCTGTCCATTCCGGCGGGACAACCATGCCGACAACAGGCGGTAAAGCAGGGCGGCCAGAAATGCAGCGACGATCTGGGTCAGAGACACAGGTTCAGAACCCCTGGTAGATCCACAGAGGGGATGAATCGGCGGTGAAGATCACCAGCGTGATCAGCATCAGCGCCAGTACCAGCGCCCACAGGTTTTCCCGGGAAAGCAGGCGTTTCATTACTTCGTATAGCCGCACATACGCCACTCGCCGCCTTCCATGCTAGCCAGGTAAGGGCGGCGGTCCAGCGGAATTTCCTGGTCCTCGTTACCGTAGGTGGCGACGATCTTGCCGGTGCACGAAACTTTTGCCGATTCACCCTCATCTCCGGTTTTCGTGCAGGTTACGCCATCCAGGCGGGCTTTTACCGCCTGAAAAGAATCCGCTTCCATGCGGGCGTTCTCTTCCCAGGCCTTGCAGGAGACCGTCACCAGGCGGTTGACATCCTGATTGACCAGGGCGTTAAGATAGGTCTCAACCGCTTTTTCGGGGCCGGCAGCAGTCGTACCGCCGCAGGCGGAAAGCAAAACAAGACCGATTGATATTAATATGATCGTGGAAATTACACGCACAGACATGCAACCCTCCGGAGGGGAATTGGTGATAGTTTGTCCCATTTTACCCCAAAGGATGGGAAGGATCACGGTGGGGGATCAGTTGGATTGTTCTTCTGCTTTCAATTTCATCACAGTACCGCCGGTCATTGTCAGGAGTTCGGCCGGGATAAGCTCAAATACAGCGGTGGGCGCACCGGCGGCCGCCCAGATGGTCTCGAACTGCATCAGGTCCTCGTCGATCAGTATCTTTAACGGCCGGGCATGTCCCACTGGTGGGACGCCGCCGATGGCATAGCCGGTGACCTGGCGTACAAAATCGGGATCGGCGCGATCCAGTGGTTCGCCTATTGACGCACCTACCAGTTTGGTGTCAACCCGATTACTGCCCGAGGCAATGATCATCAACGGTTGTTTTGTACGGCGGGTGACAAAGACCAGAGACTTGGCAATCTGTGCAACTGTGCATCCAATGGCGTCCGCGGCTTCGGCGGATGTCCGGGTTGACTGATTGTGTTCAACGACGATGTGGGGATGGCCGCCGGCGGCCAGATAATCCTGAAATTTTTGAGCGGATGGTGATAGCGGCATGGGGAATTCTCCTCGTATTAATTGTAATCCCCCTTGACACATCCGCCGGCTGAGCCTGTCGAACCCGGCCTTACTATTGCCATACCTCCTGGCTGGTATACAATACATATATCCATAAAAGCAGACAATTTTTGCTGTCATACTTCACCCTGAAATATCCTTGATATGGAAAGGTCGACCGATATGACACATTTCGCCACCAAACCAATACCGATTGACAGGCCGGATATCAGTTGGACCCACCGGCCATGGGGACGCCAGAAACAGTACGCCTATAACCAGGAATGCACGGTTACCTATATAGTGGTTGAACCTGATCACCGGCTGAGCCTGCAGAGTCACAGTGGGCGGGCGGAATTGTGGATTGCCCTGGATGATGGCGCGATCGTCCAGGTGGGGGATGATGTGTTCACGGCCAAAGCCGGTGACGAATTCTGGATCCCGCCTGGCACAAAACATCGTCTGAGCAGCTCGGGATACCGGATTCGGGTGCTGGAAGTTGGTTTTGGCAATTGGAAACAGGAAGACATCACCCGGTATGAAGACGACTACGACCGTCCCCGGGAAGGGGAATGATACGTTATTCATAATGGGGGAGTAATCCATTCGAGTACCGCAGCGTCCAGTTTCTGCGGAAATTTTCGGTATTGACAAAGTCAATAGAATTGTTTAGACTTAGTAAAGATACTTTATTAAGGACTTGAATAAACACCTTGATATAGATCTAACATTCCAACAACCCATCTCCCCCAAACCAAACCCATGACAGATACGTACCAGGTATCCGACTTCGCATACCTCACATCATTGAAATCAGAAATAACATCGACAGCGGCTGTTCGGGCGCACAATCTGAGTTTGACCCTGAACCTGATCCGAGACCGGGGAAGGATTACCCGGACAGAGATCATCCGTCTTACCAGGTTAAGCGCTCCAACGGTCTCCTCGCTTGTGAACATTCTGATCGCGAGTGATTTTGTGCGTGAAGGTGGTATCGGCCATTCCTCGGGTGGACGAAAACCGGTGGTGCTGGAGTTTAATTATGAAGCCCGCATGGTAATGGGGATTGATATGGGGGCTACACACATCACGATTATCATCATGAACCTGAAGGGGGAGGTACAAAGACGCTTCTCCTGTCACATGGATGTTCTATCAAAGCCGGAGGAATCGTTGCAGGTTATCCGGACAGCGGTTGAGGCAATCCTCACCGGTACTGGTCTTTCCGAACAAGATCTGCTCGGAATCGGGTATACCGTTCCGGCTCCCTTGATCAATGACAAAACGGGCGAGTTCATTACGCATTACATGCCAGCCTGGAAAGATTTCTGCTGTATTGCGACGATCCGTGATCTTATTAAGGAAACACCCATCTACTTTGAAAATGATGCCAATGCGGCAGCCCTCGCGGAAAAATGGTGGGGCTGCGGCCTTGGGTACGATAACCTGGTGTATATCAAACTGGGAACCGGTGTAGGGAGTGGTTTGATCATCAACGATGTGGTCTATCGGGGTTTTAATGGAACTGCCGGTGAAATTGGTCATACTACGATCGAAGCAGATGGTCGTCAATGCCGCTGCGGAAACCGTGGTTGTCTGGAAAGCTATATCGGGATACAGGGAATCCTCTCCGATGGACGCCGCGCTCTGGTCAATGACCAGAATTGGACCGGCCGGCTTGACGAACTGAATGTCAAAGGTGTTGTTCAGGCTGCCCTTGAAGGAAACGCCGAGTGTGAAAAGATCATCACCACGGCCGGTTATTACCTGGGGATAGGTCTTGCCAACATTATCAACCTGGTAGACCCTGGTTTGCTCATTCTTGGTGGTGAACTGGCAGATGCCGGTCAGATGCTCCTTGAACCAGCCCGCCAATCGTTGGTGGAGCGTACTGTTGGATTTAATACGCAAACAGACAACCTGATGATCGGTGATCTTGGAAGCGATGCTATAGCAATCGGCGCCGCGACCCTTGTCATTATGAATTCTTTTCATGAATCCAATATCTACACTGCTTTACGGAGTAAGGAACAAAACGCGTTGATCAATGCATAAACTGCCGCGAAAGAGTTGATTATTCGGAATACGTGATGATTTAGTTAGTGTACCGGCTTCATGAATTCCGATTAAGCCACATTAAAACACCAGAGAAGACCACAACCGGTGTGATACTCAAAAATATCAGAGTGCACCAAACCAGATCGAAACCGGCCTGGCTGCGGGTAAGCGCGGAGTACACAATCAGAACGAAAACTATGCTCACTACAGCGTAAATAAACGCGATGTACCCCGCCTGATTGCGTAACCCTGTAGCCCGTTCGTCAGTTTCTTCCAGCATTGCCCGGTGCGCGGCTGGTGGATCAAATCTTGAAAGAATGCTTCGAATAACAGGGATGATTCCCCACCCAAATAGAAGTATGCCAAAACCTTCGAATATTCGAGAATCGGCTATCGTCCCCGGATAAAAATTGCGGAGTAGTATGCCTGTGGTAAACATCAAAACGCCAACCGCTACAAAAATCCGGCCGAGTGACCGGTGTGATGAATTAGATAATAGATTTTTCATTGTTTAGTTCCTCTTCATATATAAATAGTTCTTCAATTTTTTGACCGAATAACCGCGACAGTCGGAATGCCAGCAGGATGGACGGGTTGTACCGCCCGTTTTCCAGTGAAATAATGGTCTGTCGGGAAACGTTAACCTTGTCTGCCAATTCCTGCTGTGTCATTTCTGCCTGTGTTCGTAATAATTCGAGGTTGTTTTTCATATTGACCTATGTAAAGTTAGCTTTACAAGAAATTATAGGAGTTAATGGAAAAATGTCAAGTACGCTTTACATCAGGAGGCAGGGACGCGTCTACTTCAATTCTTCCCGCGATTCAGGCATGCCACCTGATCATACTTGAACGGGCCACTATTAATACATGTGAAGAAACCGGCTGATCTATCTAATGGGTTGGGTCCAATACAGGTTTCTTTTGTTCTTTTTTTCCGGCTTTATCCAAATACATGGCATGGTCTGCCTTCTTGAAGACCTCGGATAATAATTCTTGATGGTCACCAGTGGCGGAACCGATGGAAAGGCTGAGATGCTGGTCTGCCGGGAAGAGGTCATTGTGCTTGGAAATATCGGTTTTCAATCGTTTTACGGCATCGCGGGCTGTATTTCCATTAGCCCCGGGCAGAATCACGACAAATTCATCACCACCCATGCGCGCCACCATATCTTCCAGGCGGAAACTGCTTTTTAATATTCCGGCAACACGTTTGAGGAGATCGTCGCCTGCGCTATGTCCGAACTGATCATTCACCCTCTCAAGACCGTCCACATCCATTACAAGGATGCTGACCGGGTATAACCGCGAGCGCTGTAAACGTTCAATTTCTGTTTCATAATACTGACGGTTATATAAACCGGTAAGGGTATCATGCATGCTTTGATAATGCAGCCGGTCTTCCACTATCTTTCGATACGTGATATCACGTGCCACCCAGATCACACTATCCCTTGTTAAGGGTGACACATTGGCTGAAAACCAGTGTTCGTTTCCTTTTATGTTAAGAGAATAATCCAACAGAGTCATTTCACCGGTTGCCAGAACTTTTTGAATAGTATCCAGTACCCGGGTCGATAACTCAGGGGGTAGGGTTTCTTTAATCGACTTATTGACCAGTTCCTCTGGTGGATGGGAGTATAAATTGGAATTAGTCTGGGCTACTTCCCGGTAATTCCCCTCTGAATCGTAGATGATGATGATATCGGTCATAGCCCTGAATAACGACCTGAGTTTGTTTTCAGAATTCTGCAGAGCTTCTTGCGCTTTTTTCCGCTCGGTAATGAATCGCGCCTGCTGAATATTCTGGAAAGCCGAATTTGATAACTGCGACGAGAACGTATAAAGCGACCGTGTTATTTCTTCAAATTGCTGTTGGTCCATTTCCGGTATCTCACGGAACGCTTGCAAAGCTTTCTCTCTATCAAGATTTATTCTCTCTATGAACTCTTCCAGAATCTCTGTGGAGAAGTTTTCGGTACGCACCTGCCCGATAAGCCAGCTGGCAATGTGCTGGCCGCCCACCACGATCGGGGCCCCGGCGTGCAGCAACCCGATGCTTTTGCACCGAATAACAGTAGAGTGGTCGCGGATAAATTCACAAAGTTCTGCATCATTTTTCGCGCAGATTTTTGCCCCCAATGAATTATTTCGAATGAGCTCTCCGCATGACCGGCAGAAATTGCTTGGCCTGGTGATGGGGGTTCCATCTGGTTTGGTGATCAAAGAACCCACACCGGTAGCGCGGGCAAAGTCATCCTGCATTTTTTGCAGATCATCCAGGTTAAAGAGATCTTCTATTTCGATGGATCCTGGATTTTCCAAAGGTTGGGTAAGAGCCAGTAGGCGTTGCTCGAGGGCTTTCTCAACCTGTTTCTGTTCAGTTATATCCTGTATAACGCCAGCCGCCTTATACGGTCGGCCATCCGCGTCTTTCATGGTTGAGGCAACCGAATGAATAAAGACCGGCAGCGATTCTCCCGGCCGGATGAGTTCTTGAGTACCTTCGTAATCAATGGGATTTTTTATCCAATTTTTGAATGAGGAAGCCAGGGAGAAATACTTCATCTTAGAAAAACACTTTACGAGATCGTTAAATGTTTTTATCCCACAGGCGGGATTTATTCCCATGATCCGGAAGTATTCATCTGATGCCCAGAAAGATTTGTCGATGATATTGAGTTCCCAACTGCCGACCCTTGATATACGCTGCGCCAGTTCCAGACGGATTTGGTTTTCGCGCTGAGATTGTTCAACTAGTTTTCGTTCCGTTATGTCGCGCGCAACCCAGATGACAGAATCTGCGGTCAAGGGTGAAGCATTGCCTGAATACCAACGTAACTCTTCATTAATTTGCATAGGGTAATCAACACTGGTCAATTGGCCAGTTTCCAAAGCCTGATGGATGGTCAGAAGAATCGCATCGGCGTCGTTTGGCGCGAAGACATCATGCACCGTTTTCCCGATCAAATGGAGGGGGTCACGGATTTCTGCGCCCTGATTAGTCGGGGCAATTTCCAGATAGCGTCCATCACGGTCAAGGACAAGGACATTATCTGTTATGGCGTCAAAGAGCGAACGGATTTTGTTTTCAGAAGCAGTGAGAGCGTATTCTGTCTGTTTTAAGTATGTGATATCGTGAAATAGCAGGAACCACCCGCCTATCGATTTATTTCTGTTCGTTTGTGGGATGATAGAAAGGTCAAAATCCCGCCGGACACTCCCATTAATCTTGATGAACGCGATCGCCTCTTGCGCGCCATCAAGCGAGGTAAGAATAGACGGCCAGTTTGCGAAGACTTCAACAGCATTTTTTCCGATAGCCGCGCCGAATGGCGTAAGAAGATTTTCCCCTGCCGGATTCATGTCAATGATCCGCAGATCAGGACCAAGAACCACCAGCGCGTCCTGGGAAATTTCGACCAGTCTGGCATATCCGATCGATGTGATATCGAAAAGCTGATATCTGATAAAGCTAAATATGACCAAGATACCACTGCCTAAAAAGGTAAATGGAGTTATGTCGAATTCAGTTGCATCATTCGTTAATAAAACTTCAACGGCGCATGTGATTATGGGGATCAGGTAACCAGTCAAGATCATGATTGTCTGTTTACGGATCAGATTCGTTACTGAACGTGTGTAGCGGGCGAGTATGATCACGCTGAAGACCATTAAGATGAACGAGTAGAGCACATTTACCCAGAACCATGTTCCGCCGGAAAGTACTGAGTTTGGATCATATCCGGAACCGTAGAAAAAACCATTTCCCGGGTCTGTCCATATGAAGATAATTGATAGGACCGGTTCTAAGGCGAATAGGATCAGAACGCGTGGTGACAGCGTGAACTTTGAATTTGAAAACTGACTGGCGAAGACCAGCATGGAAGGGGGAGCCAGCAATATACCAAAATTCGCAAGGTTTAACCACAATCGGATAATGTCCGGATCTTCAGTCAGCCATCGCATTGCGTACATGAAAGACCAGATTGCCAGTGAAACCATAATGGCTGACAGGGCTTTTGCCCCAGGTGCCTTCTTATGCAGCCAGGCGATCACAGCCAGTGAAAGGCAGACAAACGTAATTACGATCAACCCGTTGGCAAGTACGTAGTTCATCGTATTCCCG
>JAAYYW010000271.1 GCA_012515195.1 Leptolinea sp. | reverse complement strand
TTACGGGTTATATCACCGCCGTAACACTTGGCTAAAACATCTTTTCGCACAGCTTTGATATTGGCTCGTGAGATAATCCGTCCACTGGCTGAAGCTTGGACGGGCACATCAAATTGCTGCCGGGGGATTATATCTTTCAACCTGGTTACCAAACTTTGACCCCGGTGATAAGCCTCGTCTTTATGGACGATCGATGCCAGCGCATCGACAGGATCCTGGTTAACCAGAACTTCCAACTTGACCAGGTTACCCGGGCGATAGTCGGCGAACTGGTAATCCATGGAAGCATATCCACGCGTTCGTGATTTTAGTTCATCAAAAAAATTTACGATGATTTCTGAAAGTGGGATCTCAAACTTCAGCTGTACACGATTCGGTGCCGGGTAATCCTGTTCTTTAAACATGCCTCGTCGTTTTGTCACGAGTTCCATGATCGGACCATAATAATCAGTCGGGCTAAAGATCTCCAAATTCATCCAGGGTTCCCGGATCTCTTCGATCAAACCTTCATCCGGTAACTGAACAGGTGAATCAATGATTTTAATGCTGCCATCATGCAGGTGGACTTCATACTCAACCGAAGGAGCCGTAACAATGATATCGAGGTCATATTCCCGCTCTAGCCGTTCCTGGATAATCTCCATATGAAATAGCCCCAGAAAACCACACCGGAATCCAAAATTCAACGCCTGACTGGTTTCTGGTTCATAGATCAATGACGCATCATTTAATTGAAGTTTCTCCAGGGCATCTTTTAATTCAGGATAATCTTCACCTTCCACCGGATATATTCCGGCAAAGACCATCGGCTTGGGGTGCCGATATCCAGGCAAAGGAGCTTCCGCCTTATTGGTTGTCAGGGTAACTGTATCACCCACCCGGCATTCGGTTACCGATTTCAAACCGGTCGCGATATAACCAACATCGCCTGCCTCAAGCTTGTCAATGGCCTTCATGGTCGGAATAAAAATGCCAACCTCTACCGGCTTCACATTCGCCCTGTGCACCATCAAATAAAGCTCATCACGGGAAGAGATTATCCCTTCAAATACTCGGATATATGCAATGACACCTTTATAGCTGTCATAGTGCGAGTCAAAGATCAACGCTCTGGTCTTCGAGTCAAGTTGTCCTGTGGGAGCCGGGATTTTCTTGGTTATGATTTCCAGAACCTGATCCACATTGGTTCCTTCTTTGGCCGAAATGCGGGGAATCTCATCCGGGGCGAAACCCAGTAAATTACTCAGATCCTGGGCCACTTCGTCGGGTCGGGCTGAGGGTAAATCGATCTTGTTAATAACCGGTATGATCACCAAATTAGATTCAAGCGCCAGGTAAAGGTTCGCCAGTGTTTGTGCTTCAATTCCCTGTGTCGCATCGACTACCAGTAAAGCACCTTCACAAGCAGCAAGTGCCCGGCTGACTTCATAACTGAAGTCGACGTGTCCCGGAGTGTCAATAAGATTTAATTCATAGGTAATATCATCTTTGGCTGTGTACATCATTCGAACTGCAGAAGCCTTGATGGTAACGCCCTTTTCGCGTTCCAGATCCATACTATCAAGAAACTGAGCGGTCATGTCCCTATCAGAAATCGTACCGGTAAGCTGCAACAACCGGTCAGCCAGTGTCGATTTGCCGTGGTCAATATGGGCAATAATGCAAAAATTGCGGATTCGCTCTATCATAATCGCCGATAGTATACCTGAAAAAATGAACGCCCTGCTTGATGGTATGCTCCCCACAAAAAAAGACACCGGGCAAGCCTTGAACTGAAGGCGCCCGGTATATTAGTAATCCTCATTCATTTATTTCAAGCTGCGGATTCATCGAGTATGTGGAGTTCGCTCACCCGCTTAAAATGATATCCATACACGGTGAAAGTTATTGCTAATGGCAACTTGGATGGTTCATGAAATAGAGTCCAGAAAACCAGATCCCAGTAGTAACCTCTTTCCGGACTGAGAATTCCTAACTTCCAAATGGTACGGAATAACGCCAAAACTTCCTGCGTCTCTAGATGAACAGTTGCCTTGGCAGGACGATAATCAGTGAGAAAAGTCTTAACCCGTTTATAAAAACCGTCTGCGGAATAGATAGTTTTAAGGATGGTTTCATATCCCTGTTTCAGGTCTTGTATATCCATCTTTGGGATAATATTGGTAGAGCCGTCAGTGTTATCGCCAGTCATCTCCTCATTCAACCGCCCTTCGGCCTTTAATCGTGCGTAAAGCGGTGTGCCAAATGGTGCCTGTAGAAGGCCAACCATAGCTGTAACAATACCGCTGTTTTGAATGAATTCAATTTGCCGTTGAAATATGGATGATGTATCGGAATCAAACCCTACAATGAAACCACCCATGACCTGCAACCCGTTATGCTGAAGACGTTTGACACTTTCAATCAAGTTTCGGCCTTTATTCTGGGTTTTGTGGCATTCCGTGAGACTCAATTCATCCGGGGTCTCAATGCCAACAAACACCGAAATGAAACCGGCATCTGACATCATTTTCATAAGGTCTGCATCATCCGCGAGGTTTATGGATGCCTCTGTAATAAATTTGGTGCCAGCCTTGTCTTTTCGCCATTCAATCAGAGCCGGGAGGATGTCTTCTTTGAGAGCTTTTTTGTTTCCTATAAAATTATCATCCACAAAGAAAACATTTCGCCGCCAGCCAAGGCTGTACAATTTGTCCAATTCGGCAATTATCTGCGAAGCTTTTTTCAACCTGGGTCGATGTCCCAGCATGGCTGTAATATTACAAAATTCACAGCCGAAAGGGCATCCGCGGGAAAACTGGATACACATCGAATCGTACCGTTTCATTTCAACCAGTTCCCACATTGGGACAGGTGTCTTGTTTAAATCGGCGAATTCGGTTGTGCTATAAACCTTTTTCAGTGTCCCGGCTTCCAGGTCTTTAAGAAAAAGCGGAAAGGTTAGTTCTCCTTCATTTAAGACAAAATGATCGATATCCGGAAAATCTTGCCATTCACCGGTGAATAATGGACCACCAGCTATTAAGGGTTTCCCAGCCATCTTAACCCGCTGTGCAACATCCCGCGTTGATTCACGTTGAATGGTCATTGCACTGATAAAAACAATGTCGGCCCATTGAATATCAGCGTACGTAAGTTTACGCACATTCATATCGACCAATCGTTTTTCCCAATCCGTTGGAGTCATAGCGGCAATTGTCACCAGTCCCAGCGGAGGATTGGATGAACTCTTTTTTACAAATTGCAGCGCATGTTTGAAACTCCAGAATGTATCGGGGAATTCGGGATAGATCAATAGAACTTTCATGGAATACTCCTGTATGAATGGTGACAATTCAACCATCCGGGTAATACATACCTTAACCCCAATTCTCTTGATTAGTATTGACCGGAAGTCATACTTAAAGTCCTATTCATCCTCTGTGACTGTACCGTCTAAATAGGTCTTCGGTTGATTGCTGACAACAAACCGAATGCTATAATCCCTTTTGTGGAAACAATAAACCGACCGGTAATACAAACAGGATCGAGTATTAATCTCGCGTTTGCCATTGTGGTAATGGCTTCGTACCTGTCCATTTTTTCTTCTTTTGAACCGGAATCTATCCAGGTTTTGATATGGTTAACGCTCATAGGTATTGCCTACTTAAGTGTGGGGGTCTATGGTTTTTCTTTCGTTTCAAGACAGCCAACAAATGCGTTGATCGTTTCATACTTCCTCGCTCAAATGATGCTTGGTGGAATTATTGTGTATCTGAGTCGCGGGCATGGTTTGACCATGTTGATTTTGCTGCCGCTGTCAGGTCAAAGCGTCCTGTTGTTACGAAACCTATGGATGTATGTACCGACAATTCTTTCAGCTGCAGTGTACGCCTTCGCGATTAATACCTACGCGCATAACTGGCAAACGGCTTTAAGCAACCTTCCCATTTACATTGCCGGCGTATTCTTTGTCATGATTTTCACTCAGGTCGCGGTAGGTGAAGAACAGGCCCGCCATGAGGTAAATCGGTTAATTGGTGATCTTGAAGCCGCCAATACTCGTCTCCGCGAATTTGCGACACAGATTGAAGATCTCACCATAATAAAAGAACGCAATCGTTTAGCCAGAGAAATCCACGATGGACTTGGTCATTATCTAACCACCATTCACATGCAAATCCAGGCTTCCCTGGCCATTATCGGTAAAGATCCCCAAACAGCTCAAACCATGCTGGAGAAAGCTCAAATGCTCAGCCAGGAAGCCCTTCAAGAAGTACGGCGTTCGGTAAATACATTACGCTCCTCTACCGAAGAAAGCCTTCCTCTGAAGAACCGGATAGAGCGATTACTGGAAGATGGCTCTATAACCGATCTGAAAACTACGTTGACTATTCGTGGAAATTACAGGGAATTGGACAGCAAAAAATCAGTTACGCTATTCCGTGCGGCACAGGAAGCATTTAGCAATACCCGAAAACATGCTGCCGCTAAGCAATTCTCAATCCTTCTGGATTTTATGGATTCCGAATTTGTGAACATGACATTGAATGATGACGGAGTTGGAGCTGAGACAATCGAGGGTGGGTTTGGATTAATAGGAGTGCAGGAGCGGTTAAATTTGGTAAATGGCACCTGTGAAATTTTCACATCGAAAGGGGAAGGGTTTACCCTTCATATCTCGATACCCGGATGAAACAAATAATTCGTATCCTTCTGGTTGATGACCAGGCCCTTTTCAGGGAAGGTCTCCGTATTTTACTCACATCACAACCCGATTTTGAGGTTGTGGCAGAAGCTGCAAACGGGGAAGAAGCCCTTCGCCAGGCAGCAGTGCATCACCCCAATGTTGTTCTTATGGATCTACGGATGCCCGTTCTTGATGGTGTTGCCGCCACGCGGCGCTTGCGTGAACTTTACCCGGATATTCGGGTTATTGCCCTGACAACATTTGATGAAGATGAATACATCTTTGAAGGCCTTCGAGCCGGGGCACACGGTTATCTTTTGAAAGATGTGCCATCAAAGAAATTGTTTGAAGCGATCTATGCCGCTAATCGGGGAGAGTATTTTCTGATGCCTTCCGTGACTGCGCGCGTGATGGCCGAATTTTCTCGGCTTCCCCGTAGTCAACCGGTCCAACCTTCGGCAAACCAATCACTCCTCTCTGAAAGGGAAAAGCAAATTTTACGAATGGTTGCTCTTGGATCAAGCAACCGAGAAATTGCAGAGGAATTGGTGATCGCTGAAGGTACGGTGAAAAACCATCTAAGCAATATTTTTGACAAGCTCGAAGCTCGTGACCGTATGCAAGCTGTTTTGAAAAGCAAAGAAATGGGAATTATTTAACTATGGAACACAAAAACCTTAACCAGGACAGACAACCACCTTCTGAAAATCACAAATTTACACCAACGTTCTTTGGCATTCTTCTGGTTATGGCCGGATTCCTCATTTTGCTCGATCAATACCTGCAAACCGAATGGTTGAGCCTTACAGTGATTCCAGCAACCGGCTTAATTCTGATCGCGAATGGATTAAACAACCGTCAAATGGGCTGGATCATTCCGGGAGTCCTCGTTGGTGCTTTAGGAATTGCTGTTGTGATCCTTTTTGGCAATATTTTGGGCAATATGCCATTTCTTGTTCGTCTTGGATGGAGCTTTATCTCTTTTTCAACCGGATTCCTCACAATCCTATTTTTCTCACTTCTATACGGGAATCGTCATGCCTGGTGGAGCTTTCTTGTGGCATCCGCGATTGCAGGATTGGCCTATCCATTTATCACCGGTCACATGTCCGTATTTGTTTTTTTCGCCTCCATTCTGACAATGATCGGCTTTGCTTTCCTAGCCTGGGGTTTCTTTGAGAGAATTTTCGGGTTATTAATTCCTGGAAGTCTCCTTTCCGGGCTGGGCCCCGGTTTTTACCTGGGTTTTGTTTCTAACGCGGGGAACAACGAACTTGTGCAAGTAGGTTTTTTTATCACCTGTATTGGTCTGGGATGGATTCTGATCACCCTTTCGTCTCGGTTACTTAATCCTGTTTTTGTCTGGTGGCCTCTTATCCCCGGTGGAATACTCACCATGGTTGGCTGGGGATTAACAATCGGTGGAAACCGCGGAAGCGCCATGACACTTATTGGCAATACCGGTTCCATAAGTCTTATTATTTTTGGTCTATATTTGATCCTGATGCGCCGGGGAATTCGCAAATAAACAAAGAAAGCCTAATGACGTTGTACTTTTTTTAAAAAATCACATAACGTGAATATCCATCGGAACCCCAATGCCACCCGATCTAAACATCAGATAAGGATCAGATGTTTAGTAAACGTTTTTTATGTGACTCGATAGCCATCAACTAGTTGATGGTTTTATCATTTTTTTTCACAACACATTGGATCATATGGTCAAGATCGGGACGAGGTTGTCCGGGAAATAGCAAATGAGCCAGAAATTCACGGTTCCCTTTTGGACCTTCAAGTGGCGATGGGATTAACCCGGATACACCAAATCCCTCCTTTTCGGCATCAGATAGTACTTCCCGAATTACGCGTAAATGAATGCCAGGATCGCGAATTACTCCCCTCCCTTTATCCGCTTCCTCCCGGCCCGCTTCGAATTGAGGTTTGATCAGGGTTATGGCTATTCCTCCGTTCTCTCTTAACCAGCCTTTGATCACAGGAAAAAGGATACGCAAAGAAATAAAGGAAACATCCACGCTCACAAGTTTGACCGGTTTGGGTAAGGTGATCAAGCTTCTGGCATTGGTGTGTTCCAATAGCGTCACACGCGGATCTGAACGGAGCTTCCAATGAAAATCACCATGACCAGAATCAACCGAAATGACAGAATCAGCCCCATGTTGTAACAGGCAATCAGTAAAACCGCCGGTTGAACATCCGATATCAGCACAGGAAAAACCAGAGATATCTGTCAAACCAAATGCCTGAAGTGCGCCTTCAAGCTTTTCACCGCCCCGGGAAACAAACCGCTGCTTCTCGACCAAATCAATTTTTGAGTCTTCTGTAACGACATGCGAAGATTTCAACACCATCTGACCATCCACCCTGACAGAACCGGCCATAATCATTCGCTGGGCAAGGTTTCGGGTTTCGACCAGTCCAAGTTCAACCATCCTGAGATCCAACCGGATTTTTGTCACGTTGTTATTAATTGAGCCTTTCGTTTTGTGATAAGATATTTTTTATGCTGCGAGCCATTATAAAAACGCTGAGGATCAAGCAGTGGACCAAGAATGCCATTGTTTTTGCGGCATTGGTCTTTGACCGCCAATTGACAAACCCGGAATCTTTTGGGCGAACACTTGCCGGATTCTTCCTTTTCTGCATTCTCTCGAGCACTGTCTATATTATCAACGATATTATGGATGTGGAAGCAGACCGGATGCATCCCAAAAAGAAATTCCGTCCAATTGCGTCAGGACAGCTTTCTATTCCGACTGCAATCACTATAGCTGTGATTTTTTTGATCATCACCTTCTCCCTTGCATATCTATTATCACCCTCCTTCCTAATTATTGCTGCCCTGTACTTCGCGACGAATCTTGCGTACTCCATTAAGCTCAAACACATCGTACTGATCGATGTTGTTGTACTTTCCCTGGGTTTTGTTTTCCGGGTCGGTGCTGGTGTAAGCCTAATCCAGGTTGAAAGATTCTCTCCCTGGTTATATGTTGTGACATATCTGTTGGCGCTTTATCTCGGATTTAGCAAACGCCGGTCAGAATTGGCTTTACTTACAACAGGTGCTGGTAGTCACCGCAAGGTATTGGACGGGTACACAATCCCATTCCTTGACCAGATCATTGCCATGATATCCAGTATTACGATCATGGCTTATAGTCTGTACACCTTCTCTGCTCCCAACTTACCAGCTAACCACTCTATGATGTTGACAATCCCCTTTGTGGTTTACGGGTTATTGCGATACCTATACCTTCTTCAGATTGATGGTGTTACCAGCC